>NZ_JBJJBV010000289.1:0-8257 GCF_045446735.1 Nocardiopsis protaetiae | reverse complement strand
AGGGGCAGGTGCGGTCCGATCAGGTCCCATTCGTCGTCGGTGAGGTCGCCGCGTGCCATGGGTCTGGTTTACCGGTTCGGGCCCTCGCCCGGGGGGCGAGTGCCCGAACCGTGATCAAAACCCAGAACAGGCCCTAGTCGACGACCCGCTCGGACGATCCGCGTGCGTTCAATGCCAGGGCGAGCAGCAGGTAGCCGACCGTCATCGCTGCCACCGTGGGGAGCCGGAAGCGGCTCTGGTGGGCACCGGCGCTGTAGAGCGCCACGATGGCTCCGACGCCGGCGAACGTCGACGGGTAGGCGAACAGCTGGACCGCGGCGAAGCACAGGGCTACGGCGGCGAGGCAGGCGAGGGGGCGCAGACGGCGCACGACCAGGGGCAGGCACTGCCCCAGCACCAGGGCGAGGCCCACCGCGTCCAGGGGCCGTTGGGGAAGCCCGCCCACCACGACCCCGTTGTCCACAAGGCCGGGCACGAAAGCCATGGCTGTGAGCGTGAACGTGAGGACGCCGTCGGGCAGGGCGGCTCCCCGCGCCCTCCATCGGCCCAGGAGCTCCGTCAGCCCGCTGGGAAGCGCTCTTGTCTCCGGACCGGGCACGGGCCGACTCTGGCGGACCTTCGAACCGCGGCGGCCGCCCCTGTCGGCGGTGGACCGCCTCCACGACTCAACGTGTGGTCGGCGCCTCCCCTCGGCGGTAGAGGCGGCCCCGGCGCTTGGCCAGGAGGAGGAGAACGACGGTGAGCACGCTGCACAGCAGGACCGCCAGCGGGCCGGCCTCGGGGCCGGAGGAACCTCCGAACAGGGGGTTCGAGCCGTTCATGCCGCCCGCGATCAGGCTGCCGGTGCCGACATCGGTACCGCCGGCACCCGTTCCGTAGATTCCGGCCAGGGAGACGTTCCAGGCCAGGTGCAGCCCGATGGGCAGCCACAGGCTGCGTGTGGCCGCGTAGGCGGCGCCGAGCATGAAGCCCGCCTCAACGGCTATGGCCAGGGCGCCCCACAGGGTGAAGTCCGGGTTGACCACGTGCACCAGGCCGAAGACCAGGCCGGAACAGCCGATCGAGCCCCAGGTGCCGAGCTTCTCCTCCAGCAGCCGGAACAGCACGCCGCGGAAGAGCAGTTCCTCGACGACCGCCACGCAGGACATCAGCCCCAGTGTGATGAGCAGACCGTCGAAGGACCCCCAGCCGGTCACGCGGTACCCGCCCAGGGCCGCGATCAGCAAGATCGTGACCGTGAACAGCCCGAATCCGAGAAGTGCGCCCCGGCCGAGGCCGGAGGCGGCTTCGGCCAGGACCAGCTCGGTCGCGCTCCGGTGCTCCAGCCACCGGACGAGGCCGACGTAGCACCAGAGGGCGAGCACGGCGGTGCCGACGCCTACCGGCAGCGCGGTCACCGGGCTCGCGGAGGCCGCGGCGTTGACGGGCGCGGTGACGGTCATCACCACCAGGAGCACCGGGAACATGATCGCGAGTCGTGTCCAGGTGGATCGCGGCCGCCCCGTCGAGGCCCTCCCGTGCGAAGGCCGGGGGTTCTCCGGCCGTTCGGATGAGGGCTGCCGCCCGCTGGACGATCCCATGGTCTCTTCTCCCACTGTTCGGGCACCTCGCGGCTCGGGGGCGCCACGGAACAGCAAGTTACGGTTCCGGCACACCGCTCGGATGCCCCCTGGGGTGGGCAATCGGCGCGTCGGTCCTGTCCCCCGTGCGAGCCACACGCCGGTGCGGTGTCCACGGCATCGACGGCGGGCCGCGCGGGGTCGGGGACCGGTCCTGTGCCGATTCCGGTCTGCGCCCGGCGGCAGCCGTGTCTGCTCCCAGGTGTTTCGTGCGGGGTTCTTGAGAAGCCGGGGTGTCCTGCGTTCTTCGGAGTCGTCGATGCCCGGTAGCGTCATGGCATCGGTGACGCGGCCGCTGTGGAGCCGCGCCTCACCGGCGCGAAGGTCGGCTTTTGAGGAGCTGCCGAGGATGTTCCGAGGGCTGGCGCGGTATGTTCCCACGGTGGGTGACGCGACGGTGCGCGGCATGGTCTACCCCCGACGGTCCGTGGTCCTGGTCGCCGGGGTGCCCGGGGCCGGGAAGAGCACCCTGCTGCGGCGGCTGTTCGGGCTCCGCGAGGACGAGGAGCGGACCGTGCTCACCGCGGAGGGTGTGCGGGTGGTCGACTCGCTACAGTCGCGGCGCCGGCTGGGAACGTTGCTCGGTCGGATCCCCTACCCGCTGTGGCGCTGGGTGGTGCACGTACTGCACCTGGTCCGGATGGCCGCGGCGCTGCGCGGCGGCCCGGTGGTGATGCACGAGTGCGGGACTCGGGGCACGGTCCGCGTGCTGCTCGCCCTGCTCTGCCGGCTCCGCCGGTACGAGATGCACGTGTTGATGATCGACGCCACTCCGCAGGAGGCCCGGAACGGGCAGAGCACCCGGGGGCGGCTGGTGACCGAGCGCAGCCACCGGGCGCATTCGCGGCGCTGGCGACGGCTGCGCGCGGCCGCCCGGCGCGGGCCGGCTGCATTCGCGCCGGGCACGCGCAGTCTGCTCGCACTCGACCGGCGCCAGGCGCGGGAGCTGGCCTGGATCCGTTTCGGTCCCCGCGCGGATACCCGTGGTCCCCTGCGCACCGAGGTGGGGCCGCCCCCTGTCCGGCTCGAACCGGTGACGTCCGATACCTAGTGGTACCGGCTGTTCGTGGACCACGGCGACGTGGCGGCCAGTGCCGGGACCGGCGCGGGCATCGACCTGTGCCTGCACCTGGCGCGTTCCGACCACGGCGCGGTGTACGCCGCCCTGATCGCCCGGAACATGGTCCTGCCGCCGAACCGGGAGGGCGACCGGCTAGTACGCCGCACGCCCCGCGCCGCCCAGGACGGACCCGTCGCTGGCGCCGCTGCTGGAGTGGGCCGCCTCCCGCCGGGACGCCCCGCTGGCCCTCGACCGCCTCGCCGAGCAGGCCGGGGTGTCCAGCCGCGCCCTCGCCCGGCGGTTCGCCGAGCAGCTCGGCACCGGCCCGGGGCAGTGGCCGCTCGGCCGGCGCCGGGACGCCGCCCGGTTGTTCCTGACCTGGCCGGCCGACCCCGGCAAGCACCGGAACCGGCGCTGGCTCGTCGTCTGGGACGATCTGGCCGATCCCGCGCAGGTCACCGACCTGTGGCCCCCACATGACCAGCCCCGCGGCCGGGTCGTGGTCACCACCCGGCGCCGCGACCACTCCCTCACCGTGCAGGGTCAGGGTTTGAGTTCGATGGTGGTCTGTTCGGTGACGCCGTTCACCGTGACCGCGAGGTCGACGGTCCCCTCCGCCAGGGCGGTGAACCGGCCGGTCGCCGGGTCGAAGGCGGCGGCGTGGTCGGTCGTGGCCTCCTCGGCCGGGCCGATGTGGACGCCGGCGGAGCCGGACCAGTCCGCGCTCACCGGGTAGGCGACCGGGACCATGGTGCCGTCGTTGTCGACCGTCGCGGTGACCCGGGTTCGTTCGCCAACGGCGACCGCGGTCGGCGCCGCGAGGTCCAGCCCGTCCACGTGGGGGCGCAGTTCGGCCGCCACCCAGGACGCGGGATCGCCGTGGGTGTCGACGCCCCACAGCGACCAGCCGGTGAAGCCGCCGTCGGCGGGACCGGCCGAGGGGTTCTTGCCGGCGTTGCCGTTGATGACGTAGGGCACGCCGTCCACCCGGTCCGCGTGGAACAGGCCGGCGTGCGCGCCGATGAACACGGTGCCCTTGCCGGTCCGGGCCTGGAACCCGGACAGCCAGCTCTCGACGGTCGCCGCCTCCTTGCGGTCCGCCAGTTCGCTCGCCCTGGTGGGCAGCGGGTCGCGCAGGGGCACGTGCTGGGCCACCACGACCGACGTGACGGCGGGGTCGTCGGCCGCGCGGTCGAGCTCTTCGCGCAGCAGCGGCAGCTGCGACCAGTCGCTCGCCTGGTAGGAGAACCGTGCCGTGTCCAGGAGGATGAACCGGGTGCCGTGGTGGTCGGCCACGCGCCAGGGCTCCCCGAACGCCTCCCGGAAGTTGTCGAGCGTCCCCTCGGACACCTCGTGGTTGCCCGGAACGTAGTAGTAGGGCAGCTCGCCCTCCAGCTCCTCGTCGAGGATGCGCCGGGCCAGCGCGAAGTCCTCCGGGGAGGCCTCGTCGACGAGGTCGCCGTTGATGATGAGGAACTCGGCGTCACTCGCACGGATCTCGCGGAGCGCGCGCCGGGTGTAGGCGACGATCCCGCTGTCCGGGTCGCGGGCGACGAACTGCGCATCGGACAGGACGGCGAACCGCCAGTCCCGGTCGGCCACGGCCGAACCGGGTGCCACCACCGGGTCGACGACCGGTTCGGCGGGTGGCACGTCCACGGGTGGCGGCACCATGGCGGTCAGCTCGTCGATGACCACCGTGCCGTGGTAGGCGGCGTCCGGGTCGGTCTCGGCGAAGTAGACGCGGCGCAGCGATAGCGGGTACCGCGTGCCCGGCGGCACGGGGAAGACCAGCTCCTGCCAGCCGGGTTCGTCCAGGTAGCCGGCGCGCAGCGCGGGCAGCAGTTGGCCGGAGCCGTCCCAGACCTGGAGGCTGGCCCACTCCCCGTCGCCCCGGGCGTGCACCCGGGCGCGCAGTTCCTGCGGTTGTCCGGGGATCTCCCGGGTTCCGCCGGGTGGCAGGACGCCGCCGGTGCGGGTCCCGGTCGAGGCGGTGAAGTCGTAGGCCAGCTCCACCGCGGCGCCGTCCCGCCCCTCGGTCGCCGCGACGTTCCCGTCGGCGCGCTCACCGAGGTAGGACCAGTCGGCGGCGTCCTCGAAGTCGGCGACGACGACCTCCTCCAGGCCGACGGTGACCGCGAAGCTCGTCTCGACGCCGCCGACCCGGACGGTGGCGACCGCGGCCCCGCTGTCGGTGGCGGCCCGGATCTCGAACCGCCCGTCCTCGGTCACCGAGGCCCGCGCGACGGTCTCGTCGAGGGTCAGTTCGACGTCGGCCGGCTCGATCGGCGCGGTGAACCCCTGTGCGTCGTAGCCGGTCACCTCGACCACGGCGGACGCCTCGGCGTCCGCGAGCCCCACCCGTTCGGGTGTGGTCCCCAGCCGGGTCAGTTCGCCCAGCACGGTCAGCCCGATGTCCCCGGTGGCGTTCCTCTGGCGGGCGGTGACGGTGGTGGTACCGGTCGAACGGGCGGTGAACACGCCGTCGCGGTCGACGGTGCCGACCCGGTTGTCGGCGGACCGCCAGTGCGGGTCGGCCCGGACCGGCGCGTAGGTCTCGTCGTGGCCGGCCGCGGTGAGCGTGCGGGTGAGGCCGGGGAACACCCGGTCGGGTCGGGGCGGTGCGGCGTAGGCGGAGCCATCGGCCCGTTCGGGTTCGATCCGGGTTCGTACCCAGAACCCGTCGAGCCGGCCGCTGCCCTCGGGCGCGAACAGGGCGAGTCCGTTGGGCACGGGGCGTTCCTCCCCGTCCGAGGGCCGGTTCTCCACCCGCACCTGCTCGGCGCCGGGGGTTCGCGCCACCAGGGTGGTCGAGCCGCCGCCGTCGAGGTTGAGCGCGGTGTGCGCACCGGCCTCGACCATCATCTCGGCCAGTTCGTCGAGGCCGACCCCCGCGGCGAAGGCGGGCTGTCGGCCGTCGACGCTGAGCAGGTACATCTGCGAGCCGTCCTCGGAGAAGCCGATGGCCGTGCGCGGGGCGCCCGGGGTGTTGTCGCTCTCCCGGGCACGCTGTGCCTCGCCGTCGACGACGAGCAGCTGGCGACCGTTGAGCGCGGCGTGGATCTCCTGGTCGGCGCCGGTCCGGACCCGGTAGTCAATGTTGACTACGTCGCCCACGGACAGGTCGGACAGTGCCGCGGCGCCGTTCTCGCGGCCGACCAGAACGAAGGCGTCGTCGGCGATGGCACCCCCGCGCGGCTCGTCCACGATCTCGGTGACGACGCCGTCGGTGACGACGACCTCCAGCGTCCGTGCCGCGCCCTCGACCGCCCGGCACCGGCAGTACGTCCCCCACAGCGGGGTGAACGCGGCGATCCCGCCGGTGGCCAGGGCCGGTTTGTTGATCGCGTCCAGCGGCGGCGCCTCTCCGGTCGGCAGCTCGACGGCGCCTTCGAAGAACACCTCGCCGATCGCGCCGAGCCCGTCGGGGGTGAGGATCGCCGCGGACCCGCGGTGGTCGTCGGTGGTCGGGGACTGGATCACCTCGCCGTCCCGCACGGCCACCCCCTGCGGCGCTCCGGAGGCGTTGATGTCGAAGAAGTCGCCGTTCACCGCGGCGACCGCGCCGACCCGGTCCGCCTGGGCGCTCAACGGCTCCCGGTCGGTCACCCGGCCGGGGAACAGGTAGTCGACGCGGACCCCGCCGGCGAGGTCGACGGCCAGCAGGTCGGCCTGCGACCAGGTGGGCGTCCCGGTGTAGCCGTCCGGCCCGTAGGTATCGAACGAGGTCAGTGTGACACCGGGGGCGACCGGGCGTTCGGAGGTGAACGTCTCCAGCCGCGGCGCGGGGTCGTCGGCCGGTGCGACCGGGCCGCCCGGTGGGATCTCGACGGTCTCGCTGAACCCGGTGTGATCGCGCGGGTCCTCAGGCGCGGTGCTCGCATCCGCGAGCGGGGCGAGGGTGAGGGTGAGGGCCAGAACGGAACCCGCGGCCGCCGCGGCGGGCGTGCGTGAGCGGATCGACCACCGGTGGGTCATGGGAAGCCTCCGGGCGGCTGGGGGGGAGCGGGAAGCCCTGTGCGTTGACTTCCTACCATCAAGTCGATCCGTTACGAAGGAAACCGACGTTCCCGGGCCCTGCCCCTCCCGCCCCACCCCTCCCCCGGCCCCGGCCGGACCTACGGGGACGAGAGGGGAATGCCGGGGAGAACGGACAGGTGCGCGCCTCCGCCCCGCGGGGACACCGCCCGAGCCGGATCACAGAAATGGTCATAAACCAGTATTTTCGCTACGCTGACCTGCGGTCTGTGGACTGAGAACACCGGTTGTTCCAGGAGTTCTCGCCACGCCGTGCCGCCGGGGACACGGCACAGGAAACCCCCGTCCACACATGAGCAGAAAGCACCGACAAGGGCATGACATCTGCAAAAGATCATCTGCGGAACATCGATCATTCGACGGCGAAATCCGAAGAACACCTGAGCGACATCAGGAGTTCGAGCGCGAGCGCCGCCCAGTCGGCGGCCCAGAACACCCAGCTCCTGAAGGGCATCGCGTTCACCAGCGGCGCGAGCATGGTCTTCAACGGCATCACCGCCGCGAACACCGCGAAGATGGCGAGGACGCAGGAGGCGCAGCTCGCGCTCCAGCGGGAGCAGCACGCACTCCAGCAGGCCGTGGCCGAGCAGACCGCCCGGCACGAGTTCTCGATGTGGCGGCAGACTCCGGAGGGCACGGCGTTCGTCGACTGGCAGCAGCGCGCCGCCGCCCTCGTCCCGCTCCTGCGCGACCGCGAACGCACCTGGCAGGCCGCGTGGGCAAACGCGATCGGACGGGCACAGGCCCAGATCCCGCCGGACGAGAAGCGGCGCTTCACGAATCACCCGGCACGGTTGAAGCAGAACGGCTTCAAAATCGCCTCCATTGTGAGTTTCATCGCCGCCGGCCTGGCCGCGATCGGTCTGATCTTCCAGATTTTGACCGCATCGGTGTTGGAATCCCTTCCCCAGACCAATGATCCGGATCGGCTCACCTATGCCGAATGCCTGGAAATGCTCGACACCAATCCCATTCTGACCGAAGCCGACTGCGAGGCCATCAACCCGGCCGCCGACAGGCCGGGCCTGCGCGACGCCCGCCCGCTGATCCTGTTCGCCGGGCTGGGGATCACGTTCGTCGTCCTGCGCAAGGTGAGGCAGCGGGCGGCGCAGGCCGACCCGACCGTGCAGCGGGAGGCCGCGGCCAGGACCGCCCGGTGGGGGTTCGACCCGCTCACGACGCAGGGCGCGTGGTACGCGTGGCACGAATCGCAGGGTTTCACCGGCTACGCCGACCGCATCGAGCACATGGTGCGCACCGGACCCTCCCAGCGCCCGCAGCCCTCGCAGCTCATCCGGCTCCAGGTGCCCACCCCCCGGCCGCCCGACGAGCGGCTCCCCGCGGAGGTCGGCCACGTCCTGGCCTCGTTCCAGCAGGAGAACGAGGAACTCTCCCGCTGACGGCGGCGGGGCACCCCGCCCTGTCGGCACCGCGCTGTCGGCACCACACCGAGGATCCGCCGATCTCGGGGCTTCCTCCCGGCGCACACCGGTCCGGTGTGCGCCGGGAGGAACCATGCCGGGGCCGTGACCGGGAGGCC
>NZ_JBJJBV010000288.1:0-8398 GCF_045446735.1 Nocardiopsis protaetiae | reverse complement strand
CTCCAGGGAGCGGCGCAGGTCGGCCAGGTCGCCCTGCACGTCGGAGACGACGTCCAGGACGGCGGCCGCGGCCCGGCGGGGGCGGGGCGCGGCCAGGGCCGCGGAGGGGAGCAGCGCGGTCCCGGCGGCCGCGGCGGCGGCACCGGAGAGGGTGGTGAGGAAAGCGCGTCGGGTGGTGGTCATGGGTACCTTCCGGAACGGGGACGGCGGTCACCCGGCACGCTAGGAGCCGCCGGTGTCCGTGCACCGACCGGTCGGCGAACGCGCCGTGACGCCTTGCCGCTCTCCGTGACGGTCCCCGCCCGGTGTCCTAGATGGCGGCGTGGCGGTCCGCCAGGGTGCGCAGTTCCGCCTCCGGCGCGCCGGAGGCGAGCACCATCGCCACCAGCTGGTCCAGCAGCCAGTCCGCCAGCTGCTCCGCGGTCTGCCCGCGCTCGGACAGCCACAGCATCACCGCGGTCTCCACCGCCGAGATCCAGCAGCGCAGCGCCAGCAGGACCGGCGGGGACGGCTCGCGCGGCCCGACGCGGTCCATGATGAGCTCCAGCACCCCCGCGCGCACCCGGTCGATCTCCGCCTCGGTCTCCTCGGTGGCGATCACCGAGCCGCCGCGCAGCAGCGCGACGTAGGCGGGGGAGTAGGAGTCGGCGAACTCGATGAACCGGACCAGGGAGCTCCGCAGCTGCTCCAGCGGCGGCAGGTCCGCGGGTGGCACCAGCCGCTCCAGCAGCTCGGACATGGCCTGCTCCAGCGCCTCGCGGCGCAGCTCGGCCATGTTGGGGAAGTAGCGGTACACCAGCGCGCGGGAGACGTCCGCGGCCTCGGCGATGTCCTCCGGGGTGACCTTGCCGGGCGGGCGCAGGGCGAACACGCCCAGGGCCGTCCGGATCAGGTCCTCCCGGCGTTCGTGCGGCGCCATGCGGCGGGGCCGACGCCCCGGCCTCGGCTGGTTCGCCGAGGACTCCGACCCCGTCACCCGCGCCCGGTGACGGTCGGTCCTGTGGGACACCACAGTGGTGACGACCTCCCGAAAGGTTCTTCGATCCTCCCCTGCAACCTACCGCCGACCGCCGACACCGGCGGTCGGCGGAGCTCACAGGTCCACGACGACGCGCTCGCCCTCGTCGGCGCGGGAGACGCACAGGGCGAACTCCTCGCCGCGCGGGGAGCCGCCGGTGGGCCGGTCCCGGTGGTCGGCCGCGCCGCGCAGCAGCCCCACCCGGCAGGCACCGCAGAACCCCTGCCGGCAGGAGTAGGCGGTCTGCGGGCGCACCCGGCGCACCACGTCCAGGGCGGTCTCGTCGGCGGGCACGGCCACCACCGGGCCGCCCTCGCCCAGCTGCACCTCGAACGGCCGCCCGTCCACGATGGGCGCCGGGGAGAAGCGCTCGGAGAACACCGGGTCGCCCGCGCCCGCCCGGGAGCGCACGGCGGCGATCAGCGGCGGCGGCCCGCACACGTACACGGCGGTGCCCGGGGCGAAGCCGCCCACCAGGTCGTCGGCGCCCGGCACCCCGAACTCGTCGTCGGGCCGCACGACCGCGCCCGGCGGCAGCTCGTCCAGGAACGGCATGCTCTCCCTGGAGCGGCCCGTGTAGACCATCCGGAAGGGCGTGCCGGTGCGGTGGGCGTGTGCCGCCATCGGCAGGATCGGGGTGATGCCGATCCCGCCCGCGACGAACAGGTACCGCTCCGCCCGGGCGAACGGGAAGGCGTTGCGCGGCCCGAGCAGCCCGACGACGTCCCCGGGTTCGAGCGCGTGCACCCGCGCCGAGCCGGTCCCGCCGGGGATGCGCCGCACCGCGATCCGGTACCGGGACCGGTCGCGGGGGTCGCCGCACAGCGAGTACTGGCGCACGGTGGCCGGGTCCAGGACCACGTCCACGTGGTGGCCGGGCTGCCAGGCGGGCAGCGGGCCCGGCCCCTGCGGGACCAGGACGACCTCGGCGACGTCGGGCGCCGGGTGCGCCACCGACGCCACCCGCACCCGCAGCTCGGGAGCGGGCGGCAGCGGCGGGTGGCCGGGCCCCAGCCGGCCCAGGACCGGCAGCAGCCGGGTGGCCAGGGTCTGGAGGCCGTACATGTAGCGGTCCGGGCCGCGGCCGGTGAACAGGGAGACGGGCGGGCGCGGGTTCGCGTAGTACTCCGCGCTGTGCTTGACCCGCGGCCTCTCCTCGCCGCTCACTGCTCGCCCTTCCGCTCCGCGAGCTGCTCGGCGGCCTCGGCGGCCCGGGCGGCCGGGGAGACCGCGAGGTAGGCGACCGCCTGGGCGGTGGAGCCGTAGTGCGAGGGGTGGTAATTGCGGCGCAGGTACTCGGGCACCGCCCGGACCAGCCGTCCCAGGTGCGGGATCAGCCCGCGGCGGCCGTCGCGCAGCGCCCAGGACGCCCTGGGCCGCCGCCCCTCGATGCGGCCCTTGAGGTAGGGGTCGTTGGCGACGAGGAAGCGCACCCCGCGCACCCACAGGGTGGCCAGCGCGCCCGCGGCGACGAGCATGGCCGCGGCCCGGCGGGTGTAGCCGCCGTCGACGTGCATGAACAGGTCGTAGGCGACGGCGCGGTGCTCCACCTCCTCGGCCCCGTGCCAGCGCAGCAGGTCCAGCATGGTCTCGTCGGCCCCCGCCGCGTCGAGCTCGCGCGCGTCCAGCACCCACTGGCCCAGCACCGCGGTGTAGTGCTCGATGCCCGCGATGACCGCCAGGCGCATGAACAGCCACGACCGGGCGCGGTCCGCGGGCAGGTCGCGGTCGCCCAGCACGATCCGGAACATCCAGGCGATCTGCTCCACGTACGGGGTCGGGTCCAGGCCGTGGGCGTCCATGTGGTCGAGCACGCCCGCGTGCGCCTCGGCGTGCACCGCCTCCTGGCCGATGAAGCCCAGGACGTCCTCGCGCAGCCGGTCGTCGGTGATGTGGGGGAGGGCCTCCTTGAAGACCTCGACGAACCAGCGCTCGCCCTCGGGCAGCAGCAGGTGCAGCACGTTGATGACGTGCGTGGCGAACGGCTCGTTCGGGATCCAGTGCAGGTCCAGCGCGCTCCAGTCGAAGTGGACGTCGCGGGCGTGCAGGACGAGGCGGTCGGGCTCGTCCAGAGGTGCGGGCGCGGGTGCGGGCAGGTGTGCGGGCGTGGCGTCGGTGCTCATGGGCGGCCTCCAATGCTGTGAGGGGCTGGGGAGGGGGAGGGGGAGGGGCGTCGGGGCTGCATCAGGGGGACGGCGCTCAGACCGGGAGCCCGGCCCTGGCCAGGGCGCGGACCGCCCCCGGGGTGAACCGGGACAGGTACAGGCCGATGTGGGCCTCGGCGGCCACGGGGAGGATGTCGGGGGCGTCCGCGACGGCGTCGGCGATGCGGCGGGCCGCCCTCTCGGGGGTGTAGCCGCGGCGGCGGTACAGCCGGGCCAGGCGTTCCCTGGTCTCCTCGGCCCCGTCGACCCCCGACAGGCGGGTGGCGCCGATGATGCCGGTGTCGATGAGGCCCGGGCAGACCGCGGTGACGCCGATGCCGTCGACGGCGAGCTCGCCGCGCAGGGCCCGGCTGAGCGCCAGCACGGCGGCCTTGGTCGCCGAGTAGGCGCCGTACATGCGCGAGGGCAGGTAGGCGGCGGCAGAGGCGGTGTTGACGATGCGGCCGCCGCCCCCGGACCCGGCCATCATCGGGGCGAAGGCGCGGCAGCCGTGGATCACGCCCCACAGGTTGACGTCGACCAGGCGCTCCACGTCGGCGAGCGGGGTCTCCAGCAGGGGTCCGGCGACGCCGATCCCGGCGTTGTTCACCACCAGGTCCGGGACCCCGTGCTCCTCGCGCACCCAGGCGGCGAGCTTGTCGACGGCCGAGGCGTCGGTGACGTCCACCCGCTGGGCCGCGGCGCCCGGGGTGACCAAGGCGCACAGCTCGGCGGTGCGTTCGGCGGCCGGGCCGTTGATGTCCACGGCGACCACCCGGGCGCCGCGTTCGGCCAGCTCCAGGCACAGGGCCCGGCCGATGCCGCTGCCGGCGCCGGTGACCACCGCGAGCTGTCCGGCGAAGGCGCCGCCGTGGCGGCGGGCGGACCCGGCGGAGCGGCGGGGGCGGGGCGCGCCGGACTCCACCTCCGCGACGAAGGAGCGGATCCGGTCGGCGACCGCCCCCGGGCGCGAGCGCAGCGACCAGTGGCCGCCCTGGAAGCGGTGGAAGCGCAGGTCCTGCACCCACCGGCCGGCGTTGGACTGGATCTGCTCGACCATGAACGCGTCGTGGGTGGGCGCCAGTACCTGGACCGGGACCGCGGTGCGGCGCTCGACCGGTCGGGTGAGCCGGGGGACCATGTTGGCCCGGTACAGCTCCAGGCCGTTGACGTAGTCGCGGGTGGCGCGGCGGGCCGGGCGCACCGGGCCGCCGCCGACGCGCTCCATTCCGGCCAGGGCCAGTCCGCCCAGCCCGGTCAGCCAGGTGAGTTCGGGGACCAGCGGGGTGTGGAAGAAGCCGATGTAGCCCGAGCGCACGGCCTGGCGCAGTACGCCGCGCAGGCCGTCGGGGGCCGAGCGGAACCAGTGCCCGGCGTGGTCCAGGTCCGGCCCCGAGACCGAGGTGTAGGAGGCGAACCGGTGCGCGTACCGGGGCTCGGTGACGGCGTGCCAGCTCTGGATGGCCCCCCAGTCGTGGCCGACCAGGTGGACCGGCCGGTCCGGACTGACGGCGTCGGCGACGGTGACGACGTCCGCGGCCAGCCGGTCCAGGTGGTACCCGGCGCGGGTGTCGGGGGCGGTGGAGCGCCCGGCGCCGCGCACGTCGTAGGCGGCGATCCGGTACTCCCCGGCCAGCTCCTCGACCAGGGCGTCCCACACCGAGGAGTTGTCGGGGTAGCCGTGGACGAGCAGCAGGACGGGGCGGTCGGCGGGTCCGGTGGCACGGACGGCCAGGCGCTGGCCGTCCGAGGCGGTGACGTACTGGTGCACTCGGTCTCCTCAGGGGGTGGTGTCCCCGGTCACATTCTTATGAGACGTTCCGTCATGTTAGACAACATGTCAATAAGCGTCCACGGGTGGGGGCCGGATTTCCCTCCACGGGGTCCGGACACGGGAGGACCCCGCCCGGCGGTGGCCGAACGGGGTCCGTGGGAGACGGGTGGCGGGTGGCGGTACGGGTCAGTGGGCCTCGACGCTGTGCAGGGACTCGCTGATCTTCTCGGCGGCCGACAGTATCGCCTGGGAGTGGATGCGCCCCGGCGAGCGGGTCAGCCGCTCGATCGGGCCCGACACCGACACCGCGGCGATCACGCGCCCGCCCGGGCCGGACACCGGCGCCGACACCGAGGCCACGCCCTGCTCGCGCTCGGCCACGCTCTGGGCCCAGCGGCGGCGGCGGACCTGGGCCAGGCTGGCCGCGGTGAACCGGGCGCCCACCAGGGACCGGCGGATGCGGTCCGGGTCCTCCCAGGCCAGCAGCACCTGCGCCGCGGACCCGGCGTTCATGGGCAGCTCGCTGCCGACCGGCACGGTGTCGCGCAGGCCGCTGGTGCGCTCGGAGGCGGCCACGCACACGCGCACGTCGCCCTGGCGGCGGTAGAGCTGGGCGCTCTCCCCGGTGAGGTCGCGCAGCTGCACCAGCACCGGCGCGGCCACGGCCAGCAGGCGGTCCTCCCCGGTGGCGATCGACAGCTCACCCAGGCGCGGACCCAGCACGAAGCGCCCCTGGCTGTCCCGGGAGACCATGCGGTGCCGCTCCAGGGCGACGGCCAGCCGGTGGGCCGTGGGCCGGGCCAGGCCGGTGATCTGGACCAGCTGGGCCAGGGAGGCCGGTCCCGATTCCAGGGCGTCCAGAACGGACATCGTCTTGTCCAGTACTCCGACGCCGCTGGATGAGCTAGAGTTGTCCATGACTTGATATTGCCGTCTCGAAATATGGAATGCAAGTCAGAGTCCGCGCAACGGTACGAACGAGAGAGGCGATCGCCCATGGCACGCACGATGGCCGAGAAGGTCTGGGAGGAGCACGTCGTCCGACGTGCCGAGGGCGAGCCGGATCTGCTCTACATCGACCTCCACCTCGTGCACGAGGTGACCAGCCCCCAGGCCTTCGAGGGCCTGCGGTTGGCCGGCCGCCCGGTGCGCCGCCCGGACCTGACCATCGCGACCGAGGACCACAACGTCCCCACGCTGGACCTGCTGGCCCCCATCGCCGACCCGGTCTCCCGCAAACAGGTCGAGACCCTGCGCAAGAACTGCTCCGACTTCGGCGTCCGCCTGCACCCCATGGGCGACATCGAGCAGGGCGTCGTGCACGTGGTCGGTCCCCAGCTCGGCCTGACCCAGCCCGGCATGACCATCGTCTGCGGCGACAGCCACACCAGCACCCACGGCGCGTTCGGCGCGCTGGCCTTCGGCATCGGCACCAGCCAGGTCGAGCACGTGCTGGCCACCCAGACCCTGCCCATGGCCCCGTTCAAGACCATGGCCGTCACGGTCAACGGCACCCTCAAGCCCGGCGTGTCCGCCAAGGACATCATCCTGGCGGTCATCGCCAAGATCGGCACCGGCGGCGGCCAGGGCTACGTCCTGGAGTACCGGGGCGAGGCCATCGAGGCGCTGTCGATGGAAGCCCGCATGACCGTGTGCAACATGTCCATCGAGGCGGGCGCCCGGGCCGGGATGATCGCGCCCGACCAGACCACGTTCGACTACATCCAGGGCCGCCCGCACGCCCCGCAGGGCGCCGACTTCGACGCCGCCGTCGAGCACTGGAAGACCCTGCGCACCGACGAGGGCGCGGTCTTCGACGCCGAGGTGGTGCTGGACGCCGACGAGCTCAGCCCGTTCGTCACCTGGGGCACCAACCCCGGCCAGGGCGTGCCGCTGGACGCCGCGGTGCCCGACCCCGCCTCCTACGACGACCCCTCCGCGCGCGCCTCCGCCGAGAAGGCCCTGGCGTACATGGGCCTGGAGGCCGGGACCCCGATGCGCGAGGTCAGGGTGGACACGGTCTTCCTGGGCTCGTGCACCAACGGCCGCATCGAGGACCTGCGCACCGCCGCCGAGATCATCAGGGGGCGCAGGGTCGCCGAGGGCGTGCGGATGCTGGTCGTCCCCGGCTCCATGCGGGTCAAGGAGCAGGCCAACGCCGAGGGCCTGGGCGCGATCTTCGAGGAGGCCGGCGCCGAGTGGCGCGAGGCCGGCTGCTCCATGTGCCTGGGCATGAACCCCGACCAGCTCAAGCCCGGCGAGCGCAGCGCCTCCACCTCCAACCGCAACTTCGAGGGGCGCCAGGGCAAGGGCGGCCGCACCCACCTGGTGTCGCCGCAGGTCGCCGCCGCCACCGCGGTGCGCGGCACGCTGTCCTCGCCCGCCGACCTGGCCGACCTGTAACCGCGCCCGACCACGACAGGAGGAGACCTGCCATGGAGAAGTTCACCGTCCACACCGGTCGGGCCGTGCCGCTGCGCGCGAGCAACGTCGACACCGACCAGATCATCCCCGCCGTCTACCTCAAGCGGGTCAGCCGCACCGGGTTCGAGGACGGCCTGTTCGCCGAGTGGCGCGAGGACCCCGACTTCGTCCTCAACCGCCCCGAGCACGAGGGCGCGTCCGTGCTGGTGGCCGGGCCCGACTTCGGCACCGGCTCGTCCCGCGAGCACGCCGTGTGGGCGCTCCAGGACTACGGCTTCAAGACCGTGCTGTCCTCCCGGTTCGCCGACATCTTCCGCGGCAACTCGCTCAAGGGCGGCCTGCTGACCGTGCTGCTGCCGCAGGAGGTCATCGAGCGGCTGTGGAAGGCCGTGGAGGCCGACCCGGCCACCGAGATCACCGTGGACCTGGTGGAGCGTCGGGTGCGCGCTCCCGGGGCCGGTGTGGAGGAGGCGTTCGAGCTGGACGACTACACCCGCTGGCGGCTCATGGAGGGCCTGGACGACATCGGGCTGACTCTGCGTCACACGGACGCGATCGCGGAGTTCGAGGAGCGGCGCAAGCCGTGGTCGCCGGTGACCCTGTAGCGGTCCGAACCCCTTACGGGACGGGGGTCGGCGGGGTTGTGTGATGCAGCGCACCCGCCGGCCCCCAAATATTTTACCTTTACGTGGCGTGACCGAACAGCGGCACTTCCCGTATCCGTGAACAGGGTCCACCGCTCGTCCGGAATCCGGTTATACATAGGCATTTGAGGATCACAGAGGGGGGCAAAAGGGACCCGCCGCAGTGCCTCCGAGTGCGCAGTAGACCCGTCCCGGAGAGTGACCGCGCAGGTTGGACCGACCCCGACACGCCCTAACCGCAGGCGTTTGTATTTGTGCAAGGGCCTCTGTGTCCCCTAATTTCGTGCGAGCAAGGGGGAACCGGAGGAACCTTATGAACAAGCGTGACCTGATCGACGCGATCTCCGACCGACTCGGAGACAAGAAGACCGCGACCGAAGCGGTCAACGCTGTG
>NZ_JBJJBV010000287.1:0-8323 GCF_045446735.1 Nocardiopsis protaetiae | reverse complement strand
GACGTGGCGGAGATCACCGGCGGTGTCGGCTCAAGACACCGTCGGAGAACTCTTTCAGGCCAGGCGCTTGGACAGGTTCTCGTCCAGAGCGGCCAGGAACTGCTCGGTGGTCAGCCACTCCTGGTCGGCGCCGACCAGGATCGCGAGGTCCTTGGTCATCTGGCCGCCCTCGACGGTCTTGATGACGACGTCCTCAAGGGTGTTGGCGAACTCCAGCAGCTTGGGGGTGTTGTCCAGCTTGGCCCGGTGCTCCAGACCGCGGGTCCACGCGAAGATGGAGGCGATCGGGTTGGTGGAGGTGGGCTTGCCCTGCTGGTGCTGGCGGTAGTGGCGGGTGACGGTGCCGTGCGCGGCCTCGGCCTCGACGGTGCGGCCGTCGGCGGTGCGCAGCACGGAGGTCATCAGGCCCAGCGAGCCGAAGCCCTGCGCGACGGTGTCGGACTGGACGTCGCCGTCGTAGTTCTTGCAGGCCCAGACGTAGCCGCCCTCCCACTTGAGCGCGGAGGCGACCATGTCGTCGATGAGGCGGTGCTCGTAGGTGAGGCCGGCCTTGTCGAACTGCTCCTTGAACTCGGCCTCGAAGATCTCCTGGAACACGTCCTTGAACATGCCGTCGTAGGCCTTGAGGATCGTGTTCTTGGTGGACATGTAGACCGGGTAGTTCCGGTCCAGGCCGTAGTTGAGGCTGGCCCGCGCGAAGTCCTCGATGGACTTGCGGAAGTTGTACATGCCCATGGCCACGCCGCCGGCCTCGGGGAAGTTGGCGACCTCGAACTCGACCGGCTCGCCGCCGTCGGTCGGGGTGTAGGTCATGGTGACCGTGCCGGGGCCGGGGACCTTGAAGTCGGTGGCCTTGTACTGGTCGCCGTGGGCGTGGCGGCCGATGATGATCGGCTTGGTCCAGCCCGGGACCAGGCGCGGCACGTTCTCACAGATGATCGGCTCGCGGAAGACGACGCCGCCGAGGATGTTGCGGATGGTGCCGTTGGGCGACCGCCACATCTTCTTCAGGCCGAACTCCTCCACCCGGGCCTCGTCCGGGGTGATGGTGGCGCACTTGACGCCGACGCCGTGCTCCTTGATGGCGTTGGCGGCGTCGATGGTGATCTGGTCATCGGTGCGGTCGCGCTCCTCGATGCCCAGGTCGTAGTACTTCAGGTCGACGTCGAGGTACGGAAGGATCAGGCGGTCCTTGATGAAGGACCAGATGATCCGGGTCATCTCGTCGCCGTCGAGCTCGACTACGGGGTTCTCGACCTTGATCTTGGCCATGGCTGTGTGGCTGTCCCTTCAATCTTCGCCACCACCTCGTGCGGCGGTGGACGGCGCCCGGCTCGTGGCCGGGCCCCGGCGTCCGCGCGCGGCGATCCCCTGGTCCCGCCCGGTCCGTGCTCTCCGGGGAGGGGGTGGCTCGTCGGTGTCGCGGTATCTCGATATCAAGCTTATTAGACGCCTACGATGACAATTGCGGCGCCACCCACGCGAGCACGATGAGCAGCACCGCCATGGTGATCAGCGTGGCGAGATCGACCCAGCGGCGGCGGACGGCGAGCATGCCGATCCACTCGGCGGGCAGGAAGGCCCGGAACGCCGCGGCCAGCAGCAGGGCGCCCGAGATGATCGCGGGCCCCCGCTTGAAGTAGGCCGCGGCCACGATGACGATCCCCGCCGCCAGCGCGGACAGCACGAGGACGTACGGCGCCTGGACGAGCCAGGCCGGGACCGTGCGCTCCTCCGGTGCGGGTGTCCCCTCGCCTGTGTCCGACAACTCCGCCAGCTCCACCCTGTTCACCGCGCTCCGCATCGCCTGGTCCACGATCTCCCACCCGGAACTGGCACAGACCGGCCACGCGTCGACGCGCGGGTGTCCGAAACGGAGCACCTTGAGAGAACGGCTCATGTTCCAGGTGGCTCCGGTCGCCGACGTGCTTTCGGCCCGGGAGAGTCACGAACATTGTATTGACATCCTCCCCTCCCTGGCGGGGAGGGGATTCCTGGCTCAGGCCGCCTCTGGGAACTGCGTTCCCTGAGGTCTTACGCCCTCGTCACCAGCCGGGATGAGACCAGCCCGGACCAGCATCACGCGCGCGGAGTTCTTGTCCCGGGGACGAGAGGTCCCACACGCAGTGCAGGTGTAAGTGCGTTCGGACAGCGGCAGGCGGTGCTTGGCTCTCGCACCGCACTCCCCGCAGTCCATGGTGGTGTGCGCCGGGTGCACCAGGTGCACGGCCCGGCCGTGTTTGCGGCCCATCTCGACCAACGCCCGTTTGGTGGCGGCGATCGCCGCATCGGCCGCTTTACGGGCCATAGTGGTCTTGGCGAGGAACCTGGGGCGGAGATCCTCCGCCGCGATGACGTCGTGGTCGCGCACCACGCGTTTGGCCCACTTGCGGGCGTCGTCCTGCCGCTGCCGGGCGACCTTCTTGTACGCCTTGGCCCGCAGCTTCTCGGCCTGTTCGTAGCCGCGGGAGGCCTGCTGCCCCCGAGCGGGCCTGCGGCGGGCCATCATCCGGTCGTACCGCGACAGCTCCGCCCGGGCCTTGGCCCCGTGGCCGGGGTGGGCGAGGTCGTGGGCGTCGGAGGTGGTGGTCGCGATCTCCGCCACACCCCAGTCGACGCCGATCACCTTCCCGGTCGCGGAGAGGGGCTCGGCCTGGGCGGGGACCACGAAGGACGCGTACCAGTGGCCCAGACCGTCGCGGTAGATCCGCACGCTGGAGGGCGCCGCGGGCAGAGGACGGGACCACACCACCGCCAGTACGATGCCGCCCGCCAGGTGCAGGCGCCCGCCCCTGAGCCGGAACCCGCGCACGGTGTAGTTCAGGCTCGGGTCCGCCTCACGCCGCTTCTTGTGCTTGGGCATGCCCGCCCTCTGCCTAGCGGGCAAGCGCGCCTTGAGGTCCTTCAACGCCTTGGTGCGGGAGGCGGCGAAGTCGCGGATGGTCTGCTGCTGGGGCACCGAGGCGCCCTCGCGCAACCACGGCAATGTCGCGCGGGCCCGGGTGAGCATCCTGTCGAGTCGGGCCGGGCCGCAGGTGAGCTTGGCATCGGGGTGGGCCCGGTTGTGCTCGTGGACCTGGCGGGACTTGGCCACACACTCGTTCCAGACCCACCGGCACCGGTCCCACTCGGCCGACAGTGCGGCGAGGGTGCTCGACGACACGCGCAGCCGGTAGGTGTACCGGGCGCGCCCAATGCCTTCCGCAGCCTCGTCCAGTGTCGCCATGGTGTCACTCTACTACTGCCACGCCGTCAAGGTTTCATTATCATGAAGTCATGGATGAAGAGAAGCGCATCACGCTCCGCCTGCCCGCCGACCTGCACGCGTGGCTGGCCGCTCAGGCCAAGTCCGCCCGCAGGTCCCTCAACTCCGAGATCGTCTACCGCCTGGAAAACGAGCGCGCTACTGCCGAGGCGGAGACCGGATCGCTCTGATACCGGTCCGATTTCCCGCCCTAGTTCACGGGAACCCGCCACATCCCGGCCTGGATTCTCGGGAAGCCCAGGAATCCACATCACAGATACCCCAGGGCTCACGGTAACGGCCCGGTACCCGTCGGGGACCCGTCAGGACCGTTTCCCGCTTCCGGTTCGGCCACATGGCCGTATTTCCGCGCCTTATCCGCCTAACTCCGGAGTAAGCGCGTAGAACGCTCGGCACCCGGGTAACGAACCTGGAGACGAGTGCACCGGCGAGGTCCCCCATATGAACCCCACCCCACGAACCACGACCCCCCGACCCCACCGTCGTCCGCACACCCACCGGCAGCGTTACCCGAGCCCGGGAGGAGCCACCGTGGACGGGCCCTACCTCCGGGTCGAAGAGTCCGGGGAGATCTGTGAACTCGCGGGCGAGGTCACCACGGTCGGCCGCGGCGAGGGCGCCGACATCCGCCTGGACGACCCCAGCGTCTCCCTGCTGCACGCCGAGCTGGTCCGCCGCGGCCCCTACGTGTACGTGGTGGACATGGGCCTGTCCCGCAACGGCACCAGGGTCAACGGGCGGCCGATCGCCCGCCGCGTCCTGGAGGAGGGCGACGTGGTGAGCTTCGGCACCGCCCGCTGCCGGGTCGGCGGCCTGCCCCAGGAGCAGATCAGCCCGGACGTGGAGCTGCGGCGCAGCGCCGCCCCCGAGCTCACCCGCCGGGAGCTGGACGTACTGACGGCGCTGTGCCAGCCCGCGCTGTCGGAGGAGGCGTTCGTCGCACCGGCGACCGCCCGCGACATCGCCGAGGTGCTGGTGGTGACCGAGGCGGCGGTCAAGCAGCACCTGTTGCGGCTGTACCAGAAGTTCCGTATCCCCGAGGGCCAGAACCGGCGCACCCGGCTGGCCAACGAGGTGGTCGCCCTGGGCCTGGTGCGCCCGCTGCCGGTCGGCCACCGCACCCACCGCGCCGCGGGCTGAGCGGCCCGGGCCCGAAGAAGCACGGGGGCGGCGATCCTTGCGGATCGCCGCCCCATGGCGTTGCCGTCGCCGCTACAGCGCGGCGGCCTGGCGCTCGGCGGCCTCGACCACGTTGACCAGCAGCATCGCGCGGGTCATCGGGCCCACCCCGCCGGGGTTGGGCGAGATGTACCCGGCGACCTCGGCCACGTCCGGGACCACGTCGCCGACCAGGCCGTCCTCGGTGCGCGAGACACCGACGTCCAGCACGGCCGCGCCGGGGCGCACCATGTCCTCGGTGATGAGCCCGGGCACCCCGGCGCCGGCGACGATGATGTCGGCGCGGCGGGTGTGCTCGGCGAGGTCGCGGGTGCCGGTGTGGCACAGGGTGACGGTGGCGTTCTCCGACCGGCGGGTCAGCAGCAGCCCCAGCGGGCGGCCCACGGTGACCCCGCGGCCGACCACGACCACCTCGGCGCCCTTGAGCGGGACGTCGTAGCGGTCGAGCAGCTCGACGATGCCGCGCGGGGTGCAGGGCAGCGGCGCCTCCTGCATCAGCACGAGCTTGCCGAGGTTGGAGGGCTGGAGGCCGTCGGCGTCCTTGGCCGGGTCGATCAGCCCCAGCACCCGGTTCTCGTCCAGGCCCCGCGGCAGCGGCAGCTGCACGATGTAGCCGGTGCAGGCCGGGTCCTCGTTGAGTTCGCGGACGGCCTGCTCCACCTCCTCCTGGGTGGCGTTCTCCGGCAGGTCGCGGCGGATGCTCGCGATGCCCACCTGCGCGCAGTCGCGGTGTTTGCCGCGCACGTAGGAGTGGCTGCCGGGGTCGTCGCCGACCAGGACGGTGCCCAGCCCGGGGGTGATCCCCCGGGCGTGCAGGCGGGCCACCCGCTCGGTGAGGTCCTCGCGGATGGACTTGGCGACGGCCTTGCCGTCCAGAACGATCGCGCTCATGCCTGGGTCTCCTAGTGGAAGAAGTGCCGGGTGCCGGTGAGGTACATGGTGACCCCGGCCGCCTTGGCGGCCGCGATGACCTCCTCGTCGCGGACCGAGCCGCCGGGCTGCACGACCGCGCGGATTCCGGCCCCGGTGAGGATCTCCAGACCGTCGGGGAAGGGGAAGAACGCGTCGCTGGCGGCGACGGACCCCACCACCCGGTCCCCGGCCCGGGACACCGCCAGGCGCGCGGAGTCGACCCGGTTGACCTGGCCCATGCCGACGCCGACGGTGGCGCCGTCGGTGGCGAGCAGGATGGCGTTGGACTTGACCGCGCGCACCGCGCGCCAGGCGAAGACCAGGTCGGCCAGGGTCGCCTCGTCGGCGGGCTCGCCGGTGGCCAGGGTCCAGTTCGCCGGGTCGTCGCCCTGGGCGTCGATGCGGTCGACCGCCTGGGCGAGCAGGCCGCCGCTGATCTGCCGGGTCTCCACGGCGGCGCCGGCGGCCGCCTCGACCTTGAGCAGGCGGATGTTCTTCTTGCGGGTGAGGATGTCCAGCGCCGCGGGCTCGAACCCGGGGGCGGCCACGACCTCGGTGAAGATCTCCGAGATCTGCGCGGCCAGCTCCTCGCCCACCGGGCGGTTGGTGGCGATGACCCCGCCGAACGCCGACACCGGGTCGGCGGCGTGCGCCTTGCGGTGGGCCTCGGCGTTGTCGGCGCCCACGGCGATGCCGCACGGGTTGGCGTGCTTGATGATGGCGACGCAGGGGGCCTCGAAGTCGTGGGCGGCGCGCACGGCGGCGTCGGTGTCCACGTAGTTGTTGAACGACATGGCCTTGCCGTGCAGCTGCTCGGCGCCGGCCAGGCCGTGCGCGGGCTCGCCCGCCGGGACGTACAGGGCGGCGTCCTGGTGCGGGTTCTCGCCGTAGCGCAGGACGGCCTTGCGGGTGTGGACGGCGGCCCGGAAGTCCGGCCAGGAGGTCTGGGCGGCCTCGGCGTCGGGGGCGTAGGTGTCGGAGAACCAGGCGGCGACGGCGGCGTCGTAGGCGGCGGTGTGCTGGAACGCCAGCCCGGCCAGGCGCTTGCGCCGCTCCAGGGTGAACCCGCCCTCGCGCACCGCCTCCAGGACGGAGCCGTAGGTGGCGGGGTCCACGACGACGGCGACGCTGGAGTGGTTCTTGGCGGAGGCGCGCACCATGGCGGGGCCGCCGATGTCGATCTGCTCGACGCACTCGGCCTCGGAGGCGCCCGAGGCGACGGTCTCGCGGAACGGGTAGAGGTTGACCACGACCAGGTCGAAGGGGGCGATGCCCAGGTCCTCGATCTGGGACACGTGGTCGGGGTTGTTCTGGTCGGCGAGGAGTCCGGCGTGCACGGACGGGTGGAGGGTCTTGACGCGGCCGCCCATGATCTCGGGGAAGCCGGTGACGTCCTCGACCCCGGTGACGGGAACGCCCGCGTCGCGCAGCCGCGCGGCGGTGGAGCCGGTGGAGACGATCTCCACCCCGGCCGCGGCCAGGCCGGCGCCCAGCGCCTCCAGGCCGGTCTTGTCGTACACGCTGATCAACGCACGCCGGATGGCCTGCTGGGTCACCGGTTCTCCTTCGGTTCGGTCGCGTCCGCGACGCTCTGCTCGGTGCGGTCGGCCCGGCCGAACCGCACCTTCCTGCCGTCGATGGTCCAGCCCTCGCGGGACAGGCGGCCGACCGTGTCGACCAGCATGCGCCGCTCCACGACCTTGATGCGCTCGTGGAGGCTGGACTCGTCATCGTCGTCCTCGACGGGGACCGCCACCTGGTCGATGATCGGCCCGGAGTCGACGCCCTCGTCGAGGAAGTGGATGGTGGTGCCGGTGATGCGGACACCGTGGGCGAGGGCGTCACGCACCGCGTGAGCGCCGGGGAAGGAGGGGAGGAGCGCCGGGTGGATGTTCACGGCGGCGTGCTTGCCGACGACCTCGGGGCCGAGGATGCGCATGAACCCGGCGGAGACCACCAGGTCGGGGCGGTGTTCCCCGATGCGTTCGGCCAGGTCGGCGTTCCAGCGCGCGCGGTCGGTGTAGGCGCGGAAGGGGACGGTGAACACGGGCACTCCGGCCTCGCGGGCCAGTTCGATGCCCCGGGTCCCCTCGCGGTCGGCCCCGACGGCGACGATCTCGGCCCCGTAGGCCGGGTCCTCCGCCGCGTCCAGCAGGGCGGCCATGTTGCTGCCCGTGCCCGATATGAGTACCACCACTCGCGCGGACAATGCTTCTCCCATGTACTAGAGAACGGTGCGGGAGTCCTCTCCCGTACTCCGGGGGCACCGGGGGACGGCGCAGCATCCGGAAATCGCGTACGCCCGGTACAGAGATGCCGGGCCTGGGCCGTGCGAGGGCCCGTCCGCAGCACCACCCTATCGGGCCGGGTAGCGTCGGACCCACGAGAGGTGACCTTGGGGGCGGCGTGTGACGTGGACCTCCGACCGGCCCCGACCCGCCCGGGCGTCGTCGGTGGCCGATACCCTCCGCTTCAAGGCGCAGTTCCAAGGCGCAGTGTGACGAGGGCCCCGCCGGGGCGCCTCCCGAAGGAGTGAGACCTTGACCGACAATCGCCCGGAGCCGCGATCCGAGGACGACCGCCCCCGTGTCGAGCGCGGCGGGCTGTGGGGCCTGTTCTTCGGGCTGGCCGGGCTGCTGCTGCCGCCCTACGGCGGGGTGCTGTCCGCGTTCGGCCTGGTCCAGGGCATCCAGGCGCGGCGGGCCGCCCGGCGCAACCGCTCCGACGCCCCGATGGCGCTGGTGAGCGTCGCGGTGGGCGTGGCGGGGATCGTGCTGTCCGTCGCGATGATCGCGGTCTCGGTGGTCTACAACGAGCAGCTGATCCAGTACCGGGACTGCTCGGCGCGGGCGCACACGGTGTCCACCCAGAAGGTGTGCGACGAGGAGTGGAGCTCGGGGACCGAGCTGCCCTCGTGGGTGACCGGGGCCTGAGCCCGGCATAGCGGTATAGAACGTCCCGGAGGGG
>NZ_JBJJBV010000286.1:0-8397 GCF_045446735.1 Nocardiopsis protaetiae | reverse complement strand
ACAGAAGGTGAGCGGTCCGGACACCCCGCGTGCCGCCCCGCTCGGAGGCGGAGCGGCACCGGGGTGTCGTGGGTCCCGGGGGACCGTCTACTACTCGGCGGCCGGGGTCTCGTCGGCGGCCGGGGACTCGGCCACGGCGGCCTCGACCTCGGCCGGGGTCTCCTCGGCGACGGCCGGGGCCTCGGAGGCGATCTCGGCCTCGACCTCGGCGGAGGGGGTCTCGACCGGGGCCTCGGTGAGGTCCTTCTGGACGTCGGCGGAGTCGGCGGTCTCCGTCTTGCCCTCCAGGATCTCGCGCTCCCACTCGGCCAGCGGCTCCTCGGCGGCCTTCTGCTCACCGGCTCCGGAGCGGGTCAGCAGACCGTCGGCGACCGCGTCGGCGATCACGCGGGTCAGCAGGCTGACACTGCGGATGGCGTCGTCGTTACCCGGGATCGGGTAGTCGACCTCGTCCGGGTCGCAGTTGGTGTCGAGGATCGCGACGACCGGGATGTTGAGCTTCCGGGCCTCGCTGATCGCGATGTGCTCCTTCTTGGTGTCCACGATCCACACGGCGCTGGGCACGCGGGACATGTCGCGGATACCGCCGAGGGTGCGCTCCAGCTTCTCCTTCTCGCGGCGGAGGTTGAGGAGCTCCTTCTTGGTGAGCGAGGAGCCGGCCACGTCGTCGAAGTCGATCTCCTCCAGCTCCTTGAGGCGCTGGAGCCGCTTGTGCACGGTGGAGAAGTTGGTGAGCATGCCGCCCAGCCAGCGCTGGTTGACGAAGGGCATGCCGACGCGGCGGGCCTGCTCGTCGATGGCCTCCTGCGCCTGCTTCTTGGTGCCGACGAACAGGACGGTGCCGCCGTGGGCGACCGTCTGCTTGACGAACTCGTAAGCGCGGTCGATGTGGGCCAGCGACTTCTGGAGGTCGATGATGTAGATGCCGTTGCGCTCCGTGAGGATGAAGCGCTTCATCTTCGGGTTCCAGCGACGGGTCTGGTGCCCGAAGTGGACGCCGCTCTCCAGGAGCTGGCGAGTCGTCACGACTGTGGCCATGACAGGTCCTCCTAGTGGTGGCGGGGATAAGGCTCCCCGCCTTCGGTTGTTCCTGACGCCCCGGCCGTACCGCCACTCCGCCGAGGCGGTGTGGACCGTGGGTACGACCCCTCCGGAGGGAGGCGGGTGGACGTGCGTAGTGTGTTCGGCCCGGTGGGCCAAAGATGATTCTATCCTCCGCGGGGAACAGGCCGGACCTGCACGGGGGACGGGGCCCGGGGTTGTCCACAGCTCCCGGAGAACCCCTGCTTTCCGGAGCCGGAACGGCGACCCTGAAGAGGTGCGAAACCTCCTGCTCTTCTCCTCCCTGCTACTCCTCCTCTTCTCCCTCCTCCCGCTCCCGGCCGCCGCCGACACCGCCTGGCGCTGGCCGCTGGACCCGCCCCCGCGGGTGCTGCGCCCCTTCGACCCGCCCGAACGCCCCTGGCTGCCCGGCCACCGGGGCGTCGACCTGGCCGCCGAGCCCGGACAGGACGTCCTCGCGGCCGGCCCGGGCCGCGTCCACTTCGCCGGCACCGTCGCGGGCACCCCGGTCGTGTCCGTCTCCCACGGCGACCTGCGCACCACCTACCTCCCGGTGGAGACCGACCTCGCCCGCGGCGACCCGGTGACCGCCGGCCAGGTGATCGGCGCCCTCGCCGCCGTCCCCCGGCATTGCCCGGACCGCGCCTGCCTCCATTGGGGCCTGCTCCGCGGCCCGGACTACCTCGACCCCCTCTCCCTCCTGGGCCCCGTCCCGGTCCGCCTCCTCCCCCGCTCCCCGTGACCGCCCGATCACACCCGTCCGCGCCTCCGCTCGCCCGCATCGGCGGGAACCATGGACGGAGAGAGGACATGAGCCGACCAGGGGTGCAGGGGCACCTGCGCCCGGACCTCCCCTGGGGAGCGGCCCGGCGGGGTGCCCGCGGCCGTGGCGTGGACGGTGGGGCCGTGCTCCCTGACGTTGCGCGCGCGGCCTCCGCTGGGAGGTGCGGCAGAGGGAGGGCACCGACAAGGCTCCCTGACCGGGAACGTCTCCGCCGACGGGGGCCGCACCGAACAGCGAGTCGGAAGCCATCACCGTCCCTCCGGGGCACCGGGCCGGGCCGTCACCGGCATGTGCCGGAGGGTGCGTCGCCTCATCGAAGACGACAAGAACACCGGGGCCGGGTCAGGCGCGGGGGTGGGAGCGGCGGTAGACGTCGCGGAGGCGGTCGACGGAGACGTGGGTGTAGATCTGCGTGCTGCGGGGGCTGGCGTGGCCCAGGAACTCCTGGACGCTGCGCAGGTCGGCGCCGCCGTTGAGGAGGTGGGTGGCGGCGCTGTGGCGCAGGTCGTGCGGGGCTGCGTCCAGGCCCGCGGCGTTCAGGTGGGCGTGGACGTCCTCGCGGGCGCGGCGCACGTCCAGGCGGCCGCCGCGGACGCCCAGGAACAGGGCCGGGCCGCTGGACGGCGCGGCCAGGGCCGGGCGGCCGGTGGCGAGCCAGTCGTCCAGGGCGTCCAGGGCCGGGGCGCCCACCGGGACGGTGCGCTCCTTGTCGCCCTTGCCGACGACGCGCACGGTGCTGCGGGCGCGGTCGACGTCGTCCACGTCCAGGGAGCACAGTTCGGCGACGCGCACGCCCGTGGCGTAGAGGAGTTCCACCACGGCGCGGCGGCGGACGCCCACCGGGGTGTCGTCCACCGGGTTCGACAGCGCGGCCTCGGCCTGGGCCTCGTCCAGGACGGTGGGCAGCGCGCGCCGCTGGGCCGGGGCGGACAGGCGCGGGCCAGGGTCGGCGGCGAGCAGGCCTTCGCGGTGCAGGTAGCGGGTGAAGGCGCGGACGGCGGCCACCCGGCGGGCCACCGTGGACCGGCCGGCGCCCCGGTCGCGGGCGCGGGACAGCCAGGCGCGCACCACCGGGACGTCGAGGTCGCCGGCCTCCAGGCCGCGCTCCTCCAGATCGGCCAGCAGGGACCGCAGGTCGGCGAGGTAGCCGCGCACCGTGTGCGGGGAGCGGCCCAGCTCGCCGGACAGGTGGGCGGCGAAGCCCTCCAGCGGGTTCACCGGCGGGGCAGGCAGGCGACGCCGTCGATCTCCACGTGGTAGGTGGGGTCGATGAGGCCGCTCACCTCCACCAGGGTCGCGGTCGGCCGGTGCCCGTCGGGCAGGCGGGACAGCAGGGCGGAGCGGAACTCCTCCAGGTCGCTGATGTGGCGCAGGTAGTACGTGAGCCGCACCAGGTGGGTGAGGTCCGCGCCGTGGCGGGCGAGGATCTCCTCGATGTTGTCCAGCACCTGCCGGGTCTGGCCGCCGATGTCCCCGGCGACCTCTCCCTCGGAACCCACGGGGACCTGGCCCGAGATGAACAGCAGCGGGCCGTCGGCGATCAGGGAGTCACTGTAGGGCTTGGCCATGCCCGCACGGTATCAGCGCGCCTCCGGCGGCGTGGTGCGACGGACCACGCCGCGGGCGAGTTCGGCCCCGGCGAAGGCCCCGGAGCGGGCGCGGGCGGCCAGGGTCCGGGCGATGATCCGGTCGGTGACCGCCGGGAGGTGCCGGGCCAGGAAGAACTCGACCGCGCCCCTGCGGGTGGTCGGCAGGTCCCGGCGGGGGCGGCGCGACAGCCCGGCCAGCAGCACGGTGTCCACGACCCCGTCGAGGCTCTCGTAGGTGCTCATCCCCTCCAGGGACAGCCCCGCCTGAGCGGTCGAGTCGTGGATGGGGCTGCGCACCATGGACGGGTAGACGCAGGTGACCGTCACGTGCGGGGCCAGTTCCAGGCGCAGGGCGTCGGCGTAGGCGACCAGGGCGCGCTTGGACGCCCCGTAGGCGGCGGCCAGGGGCAGCTGCATGACGGCCATGCGCGAGGCCACCATGACCACCCGGCCGCGGGAGGCGACGAGGGCGTCCACGCAGGCGGCGCCGACCCGCCAGGCGCCGAGCAGGTTGATGTCCAGCTGGCGGCGGACCTCGGTGCCCGGGGGCAGCTCGGCCGGGGCGGGGCCGCCGATTCCGGCGTTGTTGACCAGCAGGTCGAGCCCGCCCAGCCGGGACAGCGCCTCGGCGACGGCCGCGGGGACCGCGGCGTCGTCGGTGAGGTCGCAGGCGATGACCTCGACGGGGTCGTCCTCGCGGGGGCGGGCGTCCAGGCCGACGACCTGCGCGCCCGCGTCGCGCAGCCGGGTGCACAGGGCCCGGCCGAAGGTGCCCGAGGCGCCGGTGACCAGGACGCGCAGGCCGCGCGGGTCGCGGCGGCCGCCGGACAGCAGGTCGCGCAGGGGTCGGCTCATCGGGTGCTCTCCTGGGGGCGGGCGGGCGTGAAGGCGCGTTCGGGGTGGGCGGCCAGGCGTTTGGCCCCGGCGGCGCGTTCGCGGGGCAGGTCGGCGACGTAGCGGTCGAAGTCCACCCGCATCATGGGGCGCTTGTCGCCCCAGCGGGCGGTGGCGGCCCGCAGGTCGCGGGCGACGGCGCGGCGCCGCCCGGCCGGATCCGGCAGGGCGTACTCACCGGCCAGGTGGGCGGCGACGAGCTCGCCCTGGGCCTCCACGATGGGCAGGGCGGCGCCGGTGGACTGCATGAGTCCGACGAACGCCAGGCCCGGGTCGTCCAGGTGGAACACCCGCTTGTACAGGGGCAGGCGCTCGGGGTCGGGGCCGGTCCAGCGCTCGTCGAGGAAGGGCAGGGTGACGCGGTAGCCGGTGGCCCAGACGACGACGTCGGCGACGTCGCTGCGCCCGTCGGCGAACACCGCCCGGTCTCCCTCGAAGCGCACGATGCCCGGGCGGGCGGCGATCTCGCCGTGGGTGAGGCGGCTCAGGACGGTGTCGCTGATGGTGGGGTGGTTCTGGAACAGCCCGCCGGCGGGTGCGGGCAGCCCGTAGTCCTGGGGGCGGCCCACGGCCAGCCGCAGCATGGTCTGGGCGACGGCCTGGCGGATGCGCCAGGGCAGCACCGCCAGCGCCCCGCCGGTGGCGTCGGAGGGCCGCCCGAACAGGTATTTGGGCACGATGTGGACGCCGCGGCGGGCGGAGAGCAGGACCGGCCCGCGGGAGACGTGGGAGGCGTCGACGGCGATGTCCATGGCGGAGTTGCCCATGCCGACGACCAGGACCCGCCGGTCCCGGAACGGCTCGGGGTCGCGGTAGGCGTGGGCGTGCATGTGGACGCCGGAGAAGTCGCCCGGGTAGGTCGCGGCGGGCATGCGGGGTTCGCGGTTGTGCCCGTTGGCGACGACGACCGCGTCGTAGTGGTCGGTGCCCTGGTCGGTGGCGACCTCCCAGCGGCCGTCCCCGGTGCGTTCCACGGAGGTGACGGTGGTGCCGAACCGGATGTGCCCGGTCACCCCGAAGGTGTCGGCGTAGTCGGCGAGGTATCCGGCGACGAGGTCCGCCGACGGGTAGTCGGGCCAGTCCCGCGGCATGGGGAGGGCGGAGAACTCGGTGCGCCCCCGGCTGGTGTTGAGGTGCAGGGAGGCGTAGGCCGGGGAGTCGGGGTCCGCGCGCACCCACAGCCCGCCGGGGCGGTCGCCGCGTTCGTGGACCACCGGCTCCAGGCCGCGGTCCAGCAGGGCCTTGGCGGCGGCCAGCCCGGCAGCCCCGGCTCCGATGACGGCGACGCGGGGTCGGCTCATGGGGTCCTCCGTGCGGGGAAGGGGGCGGCGCCCGCCGGGCCCTTCCCCGGTTCGGCGGGCGCCGCGGCTGGTGAGGACTCTGTGTCTTGAGGACGCTGTGCTTCTTCAGGACACCGTGGTTCCCGAGGACGCTGTGCCCCGTCGGCACCGGGCCCGGGGCAGGGGGCCGGGCGCCGACGGGGAAGCCATGGGTCGGTGTGCTCGGGGAGAGGCAGGGGACATCCGGGACACGGCCCTTGTTCGGGGAGGGGACCGTTGCCGCACACCGACCACCCGGATGCGGGGCTTGTGCGCAGGACCAATCGTAAACAGCTTCTTGACCAAAGGACATGGCCAGCGGCACACCCTTGCTCTCCGGTGTTGTGTTCCGCCACAATCCAGCGAGGCATATGAGGAGGAGTGGATGGATTCGCGGGGGGACTGGCGCGGGGTCGTCGCCGTCATCGAACAGTTGGTGGCCGACGACCGGCTGCTGTCGGCGACCGTGGCCGGGGTGCGCGGGTCGGTGCGCGAGGTGGCCGCGCTGACCCCGGGCGACATGAGCGCGCACACCCGGGCCCTGCTGCTGGCGGCGACCCGGGCGGTGGCGGCCCGGCGCGGGCCCACCGAGGCCGAGCTGGGCTTCGTCCAGGAACTCGGGGTGACCCGGGCCATCCAGGGCATCCCGGTGGAGGCGGTGCTGTCCGCCATCCACGTGGCCGAACGCGCGATCTGGGCGCGGGCCCGGGAGATCGCCCGCTCCCACGGGGTGGGCGCCGAGCAGCTGCTCGACATGCGCGAGCTGTACGAGGACTGGGCCGAGGCGGTGCGCGGCCGCCTGATCACCGCCCACCGGGAGACCCTGGCCGACCAGGAGCGTTCCGTCACCGCCCGGGACACCGCCCTGCTGCTGCGCCTGCTGGAGGGCGGCACGGCGGCGTCGTTGGCCGCCGCCGAGGCGGGCCTGCCCGCGGAGCTGTGGGTGGTGACGGCCCGCTCCGGGGAACCGGCGGACACCGCACGCTGGGAGCGGGACCTGCGCGACCTCGGCCCGGCCCTGGCCGCCGAGGTGGACGGGCTCTTCGTGGCGGTGCTGGCCCGCGCCCCCGCCCCGGGCACCCTGCCCGGACCCGCGGGCCTGGCCGGTCCGGGGCACCCCGAACGCCTGTCCGGGCTGCGGCGCCTGGCCGCGTCGGCATTGACGGCGGCCGAGGCCACGGGCCGCACGGGGGTGGTGCACATCGCCGACGTGGCCGCGCTGGCCGCCGTGGTGGAACGCGACGACCTGGCCGAGGTGCTGGGCGTGCACCACGCCCCGGCCCGCCGGGCGCTCGGCTCGAACGCGGTGCCCGTGGCCCAGGCCGTGCGCGTGTGGTTCGAGTGCGACCGCGACGTGGCGTGGACCGCCGAGGCGCTCTTCGTGCACCCGAACACCGTGCGCAACCGGCTCCAGCGCTTCGCCGAGGTCACCGGGATGGACCCGTACACCCCGCTGGGCGCGGTGGACGCCTGGTGGCTGTGCCGGACCTGGCTGCTCACCTCCGAGTGACCTCACCGGGCGGGCCGCCATCCCGCGGGGCAGCGCTCCACCAGCCCGGCGGCGGCCAGCAGCCCCAGCGCCCGCATGGTGGACTCCAGGTCCCGGCCGCAGGCCTGGGCGATGACGGCGGGGCCACCGCCGCCGCGGGGGACCGCGGCCAGCACCCGGGCGCTCTCGGGGGTCAGCTCCGCGGTGAGCCGCACCGGCCCGGGCGGGACCCCGCCCAGCGGCCCGATCTGGTCGAGCACGTCGTCGGCGCTGGTGACGCACACGGCCTGCCGCTCGCGCAGCAGCAGGTGGCAGCCCGCGGACACCGCCGAGGTGATCGGGCCGGGCGAGCCTGTTTCGTGGGTACCCGCTTCGTGTCCGGCTCCGGTGTCGGCGACCAGTCGGGGGTCTACGCGGCCCTCGATCCGTACGGGCGGCAGACCGACCATGCCCAGGTGGGGCGTGCCGACGCTGGGCAGCGCCTCCATGATCCGCGCCCACGTGCCGTCAGCGTCCCACCTTTTCCAGCGCGTGTGGACGCTGTTCCAGTTCCCGTACCGCTCGGGCAGCTCTCGCCAGGCGCACCGCGTGCGCGCCTTGTGGAACACCGCGTTCAGCACCGCGCGCCCGTCCAGCATCGTTCCCGAGTGTGTGCGGCGCCCGTCCTCCCACTCGTCCACGATCGGCGCCACCAACGCCCACGCCTCGTCGTCCAGCTCGGGCGGCACCAACCGATCGTTGTCGATGAACCAGCGCGACAGCGAGCACGGCTTGCCGATCTGCGGCATCGGCACCGGCCCCGTGACCGTGACCCGCACGTCCAGCAGCTCCAGAACCTCGGCGCGCTCGTCCGGTCCCAGGTCGGCCAGCCGCTCGCGCGCCATGTCGGCCAGCGCCTCCAGGTCGTGTGCGCGGCTGCGTGCCGCCTCGGTCTCGGCCTGCCACGCGACGGCCTCGGCGCGCATCGCCTCCAGTTGCTCCAGTTCGCTGGTGAGCGTGCGCGTCGCGGCCTCGACAGCGACGGCGGGCAGCCCTGCCTTGGCGTAGTTGGTGACGACCTCGGTGATGGCCTTGGAATGCTCGGCGATCCGGCGGTCAAGATCGGCGATCCGGTCGGCGTGCCCGGTGGCCGACCCCGAGGCGATCGACTCCAGCCAGTCGGCGGCTATGGCCTTCAGCCGGTCGGCGTCGCCCAGCAGGGCCACAACCTCATCCCACACGCGCTCCTCCATCTCGCGCGCGGGGATGGCCGAGTCGTCG
>NZ_JBJJBV010000285.1:0-8431 GCF_045446735.1 Nocardiopsis protaetiae | reverse complement strand
TTGTCGGCGGTCCCGTGCAGGATCAGGACGGGCTTGCCCGAGTCCCGCACCGCGGCCACGTCCCGGCGGAAGTCCTCGATCCAGGTGGGCACCACCGCGTAGGCGGCGACCGGGGCGCTGCCGACGGCGGTGTTCCAGTTGGCGGTCACGACCTCCTGGGAGATGCGCTTGCCCAGGTTCTCGTCCAGGTTGTAGAAGTCCTTGTAGAACTGCGTGAACCAGGCGTACCGGTCGGCGCGGGCGGTCGCGGCGATGCCGTCGAACACCTCCCGCGGAACGCCGGTGGGGTTGTCGTCGGTCTTGAGCAGGAACGGCTCCAGGGAGGCCAGGAAGGCCAGCTTGGCGACGCGCTCGTGGCCGTGGGCGCCGACGTAGCGGGCCAGCTCGCCGGTGCCCATGGAGAAGCCGACGAGGACCACGTCGCGCAGGTCCAGGGTCTCCAGCAGGGTGTTCAGGTCGTTGGCGAAGGTGTCGTAGTCGTAGCCGACGCCGACCTTGGAGGAGCGGCCGAAGCCGCGCCGGTCGTAGGTGATCACGCGCTTGCCCGCCTTGATCAGCTCGCGCGCCTGCAGCTCCCAGCTGTCGCCGTTGAGCGGGTAGCCGTGGATGAGGACGACCGGCTGCCCCTGGCCGTGGTCCTCGTAGTACAGCTCGATGTCGGTGCCGTTCTCGGTGCCGACCTTGATGAACGCCATGGCACTGCCTTTCCCCGTCGGGCCTGTCCCCGCTGGAACGGCCCCCGTTGGGAGAACGACCGTTCTCCCCTTGGTCCGCTATACTAGAGAACGATCGTTCTCATTGCAAGGGGGCACACGGAGTGACAGCAGGGATGACCGACGAGCAGGCCCGGACCGAGATCGTGGAGGCGGCCGACGAGCTGTTCTACGCCCGCGGGGTCAACTCGGTGGGCATGGACGCGGTGCGCGAGCGGGCCGGGTTCCCGCTCAAGCGGATCTACAAGCTCTTCCCCTCCAAGGAGGACCTCGTCATCGCCGTGCTCGACCGCCGGTCACGGATGTGGAACGAGGGCGTCACCCGGGCCGCGCAGGCCGCCACCGACCCCACCGGCCGGCTGCTGGCCGTGTTCGACTTCCTCGCCGTCTGGTTCCGCGAGGACGACTTCCGGGGCTGCGCCTTCATCAACGCCTACGGCGAGCTCGGCTCGGGCTCCACCCGCGTGGCGCTGGCCGTGCGCGAGCAGAAGGAGTCATTCCAGCGCTACACCGCGGACCTGGTCGGCCGGATCGGCGGCTCCCCGGCGCTGGCCGCCCAGCTGGTGCTGCTCGCCGAGGGCGCGCAGACCGCCGCCGCCATCTCCGGCTCCCCGGAGGCAGCCGACGTGGCCCGCACCGCGGCCCTCACCCTCATCCACGCCGACCCCGGCATCTCCCGCGCCGCCTGACCGGGACCGCTCAGCGGCGCAGCCACACCGCCGTGTCGCCGGGCAGGTGGTCCTCCACCGGGCCGCTCGCCAGCAGGACCTCCCCCTCGGGCAGCTCCGCCGGCTCGGCACCGGTGTTGACCAGCACCAGGGTCCGCGGTCCGCGCCAGAAGGCCAGGACCGGGCCCTGGTTCGCCTTGTCGTCCCACACCAGGGACTCGTCGTCGGAGAAGTCCCGGCGCAGCTCCAGCGCCCGCCGGTACAGGCGCAGCATCGAGCCGGGGTCCCGCTCCTGGGCGGCCGCGGAGCGGCGCCCCCAGTCCGCGGGCTGGGGCAGCCACGCGCCGCCGCTCCCGAACCCGAACGACGGGCCGTCCTCGGACCAGGGCAGCGGCACCCGGCAGCCGTCCCGGCCCCGGTCGGTGCCGCCGCTGCGCACCCATCGCGGGTCCTCCAGGGCCTGCTCCGGCAGGTCGGCCACCTCCGGCAGACCCAGCTCCTCGCCCTGGTAGATGTACGCCGACCCGGGCAGCGCCAGCTCCAGCAGGGCCAGCGCCCGCGCCCGCCGGGTGCCCAGGTCCAGGTCGGCGGCCGGGTCGCGGCCCTCGCCCAGCAGCCACCGCCGGTGGTCGGTCCCCGGCGGCAGGCCCAGCGCCGACACCGGCCGCACCACGTCGTGGTTGCCCACCACCCAGGTCGGCACGGTGCCCACCGCGCGTGCGTCGGCCAGCGAGGAGTCGATGACCTCCCGGTAGGCGTCGGCCTCCCACGGGGTGCGCAGGAAGTCGAAGTTGAACGCCTGGTCCAGCTCGTCCGGCCGGGTGTACAGCACCCGCCGCTCGCCCGGCAGCCACACCTCGCCGACGGTCGCCCGCGGCGGGTCGAACTCGGCCAGCACCCGACGCCAGTCCCGGTACACGTCGTGCACCTCGGGCCGGTCCAGGAACGGGTGGTCGGGGTTGGCCGTGATGTCCTCGAACCGGCCGCCCTCCACCAGCACCAGGTCCCGCAGCGGGTCCAGGTCCTTGACCAGCGCGTAGGCCACGTCGATGCGGAACCCGTCCACCCCGCGCCGGCTCCAGAACCGCAGCACGTCGCGGAACTCCTCGCGCACCCGCGGGTGGTCCCAGTTCAGGTCCGGCTGCTCGGGGGCGAACAGGTGCAGGTACCACTGCCCGTCGGCCACCCGGGTCCACGCCGGGCCGCCGAACGTGGACCGCCAGTTGGTCGGCGGCAGCTCACCGGCCTCCCCGCGCCCGGGCCGGAACACGTACAGGTCGCGCTCGGGGGCGTCGGCGGCGGCCAGCGCCGCCCGGAACCACGGGTGCTCCTCGGAGGTGTGGTTGGGCACGATGTCCACCATCACCCGGAGCCCGAGCCGGTGCGCCTCGCCCACCACGGCGTCGAACCCGGCCAGGTCGCCCAGCCGCGGGTCCACGTCCCGGAAGTCGGCGACGTCGTACCCGCCGTCTGCCCAGGGCGAGGTGTAGAACGGCGACAGCCAGATCCCGTCCGCGCCCAGGCCCGCGATGTGCCCCAGCCGCGCGGTGAGCCCGGCCAGGTCGCCGACCCCGTCCCCGTCGCCGTCCGCGAAGCTGCGGGGATAGACCTGGTAGAGGACCGCGTCGCGCCACCACTGTCGTTCCATGGCCTGCCGTTCCATGGCCGCCTTCCCGCTCGGCTGGTGTCCGGGGCGGCCCGGCCGGTTCCGGCCACGGGCACGTCCGGTGTGACGTCCACGTTACGAGCGCGGGGCGCGGGCGGGCAAGGGCCGTGCGCTCGGGTCGGGGCGGTGCCCGGATCCGGCCTGTGAATTCCTGTTGACCTCTTCACACTCGGGGTACATGGACCCCACAGAGATTTCGGGGGGATGACATCCCAGACAACTCGATACCTCGCGAGCCGGACACCCCGCCGGGCGCGGAAGGAGAGAGTCATGTCCATACCGTCATGGCGCCGCTCACACGGCGCGCGCGCGTTCGCGGCCGGTGCCGCCGCCTTCGCCCTGATCCTGGCCACGGGCTGCGGATCCCCGCCGGGGGAGGAGGTCGAGGGCGACGGTGAGAGCGCGGGGCTGGCCGACGACCCCCAGTTCGTGTGGGCGGTCACCGGCGCCGACCGGCAGATCCACGAGGACGTCGCCCGGCTGTGGAACGAGACCAACCCCGACCGGCAGGTCGAGGTGTTCTTCCTGGCCCCCACCGCGGACGAGCAGCGCCAGGCCATGTTCCAGGACCTGCAGAGCCAGGCCGGGCAGTTCGACGTCCTGGGCCTGGACGTCATCTGGACCGGGGAGTTCGCCGAGTTCGGCTACATCGAGAGCCTGGAGGACCTGCGCCCGCAGATCAGCGACGTCAGCCTCCCCGGCGCCATCGACAGCGCCCAGTGGCAGCAGGAGCTGTTCGCCCTGCCCTACTCCTCCAACGGGGCCTTCCTGTACTACCGCACCGACCTCATCGACGAGCCGCCCACCACCTGGGACGAGCTGTACGAGACCGGCACGGAGGCCGCCGAGGAGGAGGGCATCTCCGCCTACGTCGGCCAGGGCGACCAGTACGAGGGCTTCGTCGTCAACTACCTGGAGCTGTTCTGGGCCGCCGGCGGCGAGCTGTTCGACGAGGGGCAGACGCAGAGCACCTTCCTGGAGGGCGACGCCGCCACCACCGCGCTGGACTTCATGACCGAGGCCTACGACAGCGGCTTCTACGCCGAGGGCTTCGACTCCATGGTCGAGGACGACGCCCGCGCCCTGTTCCAGGCCGGCGAGGCCGTTTACATGCGCAACTGGCCCTACGCGGTGCCCCTGCTGGAGGGCCAGGACGGCGAGGAGAGCGCGGTCGCCGGGAACTTCGCGGTCGCCCCGCTGCCCACCTTCGACGGCGAGGGCAGCACCAGCGCCCTGGGCGGCCTCAACAACGCGGTCAGCTCCCTGAGCGAGAACAAGGACCTGGCCCGCGAGTTCGTCCTGTGGGCCGCCACCGACGCCGAGGCGCAGGGCATCCTGGCCGGCCACAGCCTGCCGCCCACCATGCTCAGCGCCTACGAGGGGGCCGAGGACCCCAACTTCGAGCTGCTGGGCGACATCCTCGCCGAGGCGCACGCCCGGCCGCCGGTGCCCGGCTACAACTCGCTGTCGCTGGTCATCCAGGACAACCTGCACCCGGCCTTCATCGGGCAGACCGAGGCCGAACCCGCGCTGGACGCGGTGGACCAGGCGGCCAACGACGCGCTCGAACAAGAGTAGGCCGATGACGACCGCGACACGGGGCACCGGGACACCGGTGCGCGGCCGGGACGCGCGCATCCGGCACGGTCTGGGCGAACGGGCGATGGGTCGGATCTTCCTGACCCCCTCGTTCGCCTTCATGGCCGTCATCGCGCTTTTTCCGGTCTTCTACGCAGTCCTGATGAGCCTGTACAACATCCGCGGGTTCACCCAGGAGTTCATCGGGATCGACAACTACCTGCGGGCCCTGACCGACCCGGGCTTCTACAACGCCGCGCTCAACACCCTGATCTTCACGGTGGCGTCGGTGTCCCTGGAGTTCCTCATCGGGCTGGGGTTCGCGCTGATCATGCACCAGGCCTTCGCCGGCCGCGGGATCACCCGCGCCGTCATCCTGGTGCCCTGGGTGATCCCGACCGCCGTCGCCGCGCAGGTGTGGCGGTACATGTTCGACCACAACCCCGGGTTCGTGAACGCGGTGCTGGGCGCCGACATCAACTGGCTGCGCGACCCGGCGTGGTCGATGGTCGGGATCATCGCCGCCGACGTGTGGAAGACGGCGCCGTTCGTGGCGCTGCTGCTGCTCGCCGGGCTCCAGACGATCCCCAAGGACTACTACGAGGCCGCCAAGGTGGACGGCGCCGGGGTGGTCCAGCGGTTCTGGTCCATCACCCTGCCGCTGCTGCGCCCGGCGATCGTGGTGGCGCTGCTGTTCCGCACGGTGGACGCGCTGCGCATGTTCGACTTCGCGTACGTGTTCGCCGGGTACTCCAACTCCCTGGCCACGCTGTCGGTGTACGCGCAGCGCTTCCTGGTCGCCGAACCCCAGCTCGGGTACGCCAACGCGCTGTCCACGGTCACCTTCGTGATCGTCATGGTGGTCGGCCTGGCGTTCATCTCCCGGATGGGGCGGCACATGGTCGGGGACACGGCACGGGAGGTGAAGCGGTGACGAACACGGAGGAGGGGGTCCAGGCCCGCGCGGCGGTCCGGGAGGCGCACCGGCCGCGCCGGGGCACACCGCCCGCCCTGGTCAACACCCTCAAACTGCTGGGCCTGGCCGTGGTGCTGCTGTGGTGCCTGTTCCCGTTCATCTGGATGGCCATGACCAGCCTGCGCACCGGGTCGGTGGCGCTCACCGACCCCAACATCCTGCGCGGGCCGTTCAGCCTGAACAACTACGAGCAGGTCTTCGGCCTGGGGTTCCAGTTCGCGCTGCGCAACTCGCTGATCGTGGCGGCCGTGACCACGCTCATCTGCATCCCGGTGGCGGCGCTGGCGGGCTACGCGCTGGCCCGGCTGCCGCTGCGCGGGCGGTTCCTGCTGCTGGCCGCCACCCTGGTGGCGACGCTGTTCCCGCCGGTGGCACTGGTCAACCCGCTCTACCAGATGTACCTGGAGCTCAACGCGCTGACCGGGATCAACCTGCTCAACAGCTACGCGGGCATGGTGATCCCGTACGTGGCGCTGACCCTGCCGCTGTCCATCTTCATCCTGGCCACGTTCTTCGCGGGCATCCCGCGGGAGATCGAGGAGTCGGCGAAGGTGGACGGGGCCACGCCCTTCCAGGCGTTCTGGCGGGTGGTGGCGCCGCTGGCGGCGCCGGGGGTGGGCGCGGCGGCGATCCTGACGTTCGTGTACTCCACCAACGAGTTCCTGCTGGCGTTCTCGTTCGCGCCCCGCGACCTCAACGTGCAGACGGTGCCGGTGTTCATCGGCACCTTCGAGCGCGTCGGGTACGAGAACCCGATCGGGCAGATCATGGCGGCGTCGGTGCTGGTGTCGATCCCGCTGATCGTCTTCGCGCTGGTGCTCCAGCGCCGGATCGTGGCCGGTCTGACCTCGGGCGCGGTCAAGGGCTGAGCCCGGCCGGGCCCGGTACCCCGCCAGGGGCCGGGCCCGGCGTTCAGTCCAGGCAGGCGCGGACGACGGCGGCCATCCGCTCCCGGGGTTCGACGACCTCGGGGCGGGTGACCCCGCGCAGGATGAGCCCGTCGGCGTAGGCCATCAGGGTGCGCATGGCGGCCTGCGGGTCGGCCGCGCCCAGGTCGGCGAGGACGCCCGCGCCCCACCCCTGGATGAGGGCGGCGCCCCGGGACAGGGCGGCGGCGATCCGGGGGTCGTGGGTGGCCTCCACCGACAGCGCGTAGCGGGCCACGGTGCGGACCCGGTCGGTGGTCACCGAGATCTCGATGAACCGGGCGACGGCGTCCAGGAACAGGTCGAGCGTCGGCTCCCCGGGCAGGTCCATCGCGGCCCAGTCGCGCCGGTCCAGTTCCTCCAGCCGCTCCACGACGGCGGTGATCAGCGCGTCGCGGGTGCGGAAGTGGTTGGAGGACGAACCCCTGGGCAGGCCCGCCGCGGCGTCCACCCGGCCGTGGGTGAGGGCGTGCACGCCGCCCGTGCCGAGCAGGGTGATGGCGGCGTCCAGGGCGCGTTCGCGAGTCTCCGACATGAGGGCACTATATTCGTAGTGACGTGACACTATGATCGTAGTAGCGTGGGGCCATGAACGGTAGAGCACTCATCGTCGGCGGCGGCATCGCCGGGCTCGCCGCCGCCCGCGGCCTGCTGGACCGCGGCTGGGAGGTCCAGGTGCGCGAACGCCACGGCGGCCCGCCCGACATCGGCGGGGCACTGGGCATGTGGCCGCAGGCCCTGGAGGCCCTGGACCTGCTCGGCCTGGGGGAGCGGGTCCGCGCCACCGGGAGCGTCCCCACCTCCGCGCGGCTGGCCGCCCCCGACGGGCGCACCCTCGTGCGCCTGGACGCGCGCGCCCCCACCGCCCGCCTGGTCGCCCGCTCCGCGCTGCTGGAGATCCTGGTCGGCGCCCTGCCCGCCGACACGGTCCGCTGGAACACCCCCGTCACCGCCGAGGAGCTCGCCGCGGGCACGGGGACGTCCGGATTCGACGTGGTCGTCGGGGCCGACGGCCTCAACGGCGCGGTCCGCCGCGGCGCCTTCCCCGGCGCCTCCGACTCCCGGCGGCTGGGCACCGTCGCCTACCGGGGCGCCGTGCCCGGCCACGTCGCGGACTTCACCGAGACCTGGGGGAGCGGCCGCATCTTCGGCGCCACCCCCATGGACGGCCGCACCATCAACTGGTACGCGGCCATGCGCGCCGACCTGGCCCCCGACCGCGACGCGGACCCCGTCGCCCTGCTGCGCCGGCTGTACGGGGGCTGGCACGCGGGCGTCGCGCGGGTGTTGGACGCCCTGCCCGGCACCGCCGTCGACCGGCGCACCCTCTACGACCTGCCCGCCCCGGCCTCCTACGCGCACGGGCGCCACGTCCTCATCGGCGACGCCGCCCACGCCATGGCCCCCAACCTGGGCCGGGGCGCCTGCGAGTCCCTGGTGGACGCCGCCGCCCTGGCCCGGGCCCTGGGCGAGGCGCCCACCGCCGCCGAAGGGCTGGCCCGCTACGACCGGGCCCGCCGCCGCCCGGCGGGCCGCGTCGTGCGCGCCTCCCGGGCGATGAGCCGGCTCGCCACCGCCACCCGCCTCACCGGCCTGCGCGACGGGACCCTGCGCGCCGCGGGCGCCCTGCTCCGGTAGCGGGCCGGATCGGGGCTTTTGGTGCGCCTGGGGCGTCTGGGACGCCCAGCATGCTCGGGGCGCTCGGGATGCCCGAGACGTTTGAGAGGCCTGGGACGTCCGGGGTGTCCGGGGCGCCCTAGGTGTACTGACCACGGAGGTTGGTAACACCCACCCCGCCTGACACACACGAAGAGGGCCTCCGGTATCGGTGTGGATTGCGACATCTACCACCGGACCGGAAGGCCCTCGATGCCCCACACTACCCACGCCAACGCCACCCTCAC
>NZ_JBJJBV010000284.1:0-8613 GCF_045446735.1 Nocardiopsis protaetiae | reverse complement strand
CGTGCCCTCCTCCTTGCCCGTCGCCCACCACCACCCTCAACGGAACGCCTGCGGCGTGCCCTCCTCCTTGCCCGTCGCCCACCACCACCCTCAACGGAACGCCTGCGGCGTGCCCTCCTCCTTGCCCGTCGCCCACCACCACCCTCAACGGAACGCCTGCGGCGTGCCCTTCCCTTTGCCCGCCTTGCCAGCCTTGCCCGCCGCCCGGTGCCGCTCTCGATGGAGCGTCCGCGGCCCGCCCCTCCTCCCGCCCATCACCCGGACGGCGGCCCGGCTCAGGCCGCGGCGGCCGCGTCCACGGCCGTGCCGTCCTCGCCGGTGGCCGAGTCGCTGCGCGGGGCCCGCGAGGTCCTGCGCTCCCCGCGCCTGCGCGTCCTGCTGGCCCTGACCTGGTTCCCGCCGGTGCTGGGCGTGTCCGCCGAGGCCCTGGCCGCGCCCCTGGCCGACGGCCTGGGCGGCGGGCCCACCCTGGTCGCGATGCTGCTGTCGGCCACCCCGGTCGGCATGATCGCCGGGACCCTCCTGGTCGGCTCCCTGCTCACCGACGCCCAGCGGGTGCGGGCCATCGTCCCGCTCGGGCTGCTCACCTTCGTGCCGCTGCTCGGCCTGGGCCTGCACCCGGGACCCGCGGTGCTGCTCGCCCTGCTCGTGCTGTCCGGGGCGGGGTACGGGTACGCGCTCGGCGTGGACCGGCTGCTGGTGGCGGCGGTCCCCGAACACGAACGCGGGCAGGTCATGACGTTCGTGACCGCGGGGCTGATGATCTTCCAGGGGGTGGGGTTCGCGCTGGCGGGGGCGCTCGCCGAGTTCTGGTCCCCGAACGCGGTGGTGGTGCTCGCGGCCCTGCTCGGCATCGCCGTCGTCCTCGCCGCCGGGACCCGCGCGGGCCGCTCCTGAACCCGATGCCCCGCCCCCGCCCCGCCCCCGGACACGGGCCGGGGCCCGGTGCCGGGCACCGGGCCCCGTTCGCGCCGACGAGCGGGGAGGGCGCGCGTCCCGCGCACTCCCTATTGCACGTGTCGGGGGTTGCTCACACCGCTCTCCCGGTGGGTCCGGTCCAGCGCGGTCGCGTAGTAGGTGCGCCCGCCGCCCTCGGCGGTGAACACCGCCCGGCCGTCCTCGTCGGCGGGCACCGTCCCGAGCAGGGTGCGCGCGTCGGACACGGCGCAGTCGGGGTCGCGCCCGGGCGCCCCCTCCACCGCGTAGACCGCGTAGTAGGCGGGCCGCTCGCCCCGGCCCGGGCGGATGGACAGCTCCACGCCGTCGCCCTGCGCCCCGCCGGTCACCCGCGGCGCCTGCGGGGCCCGCCCGGGCAGGTCCTCGTGCAGGGGCACCAGCGCCGGGTACCGGTAGTGGTCCTCGCGCACGATCGCCATCGCCTCCGCCGCGTTGGTGCGCAGCGACGTCGCGCTGAAGTACACGTCGCCCAGCACCCCGGGGTGGTCCCGGTTGAGGTCCAGGTGCCGGGACAGCTCGCGCGGGTCCGACCAGGCGCCCGCGTTCCCGACCTTGTAGGCGGCCTGGCCCACGTACAGGTGCACGCCGGTGCCCCGCACGACCTGGTCCCACCAGGGCACCAGCACCGCGTAGTCGGCGACCGGCAGCCCGATCTCCCAGTAGACCTGCGGGTTGATGTAGTCCACCCAGCCCTCGCGGACCCAGCGGCGGCTGTCGGCGAAGATGGCGTCGTAGGACTGGAGCCCGTTGGTGGCCGAGCCCTGCGGGTCGGTGGCGGCGTTGCGCCAGATGCCGAAGGGGCTGATGCCGAACTTCACGTGCGGCTTGGCGGCGTGCACCGCCTCGTCCATCTCCCGCACCAGGGCGTTGACGTTGTCGCGCCGCCAGTCGCCGATGTCGTCGTAGCCGTCGCCGTGCTCGGCGAAGGTGTCGGCGTCGGGGATCTCCTCGCCGGCCACCGGATAGGGGTAGAAGTAGTCGTCGAAGTGCACGCCGTCCATGTCGTAGTTCTCGACGGCGTCCATCATCGCCCCGATCACGAACTCCCGGACCTCGGGGATCCCGGGGTCGTAGTAGAGCCGCCCGCCGTAGGTGAAGGTCCAGTCGGGGTTGCGGCGGGCCGGGTGGTCGGCGGTCAACCGGTCGAGATCGCCGTGCATGGCCACCCGGTAGGGGTTGAACCAGCCGTGGAACTCCAGGCCCCGGGCGTGGGCCTGCTCGACGGCGAACTCCAGGGGGTCGTAGCCGGGGTCCCTGCCCTGGGTCCCGGTGAGCCACTCCGACCAGGGCTCGTGGGGGGAGGGCCAGAAGGCGTCGGCGGTGGGCCGGATCTGCACGAACACCGCGTTCAGGCCGTTGGCGGCGCTGCGGTCGTACAGGGCGGTCAGCTCGGCCTGCTGCTGGGCGGGGGTGAGCCCGGTGCGGCTGGGCCAGTCGATGTTCTGCACCCCGGCGATCCATTCGGCGCGCATCTGCCGCTTGGGCGCGGCCTGCGGGTCGGTCCGGCACTCGGCGGACCCGGTGCCTGCGCCGGGGGCGGCCCCGGGGGCGGTCAGCGCGGCCGCGGGGAGGGCGGGCAGCAGGGCGGCGGCCAGGGTCGCGGCCAGCGCTCCGCCCAGGAGCGCGCCGCGTCGGGGGGCGGGGGAGGTGGGGCGGGACGGGTGCGCCAACGTGGTTCCTTCCGGAGGCTCTCCTGCGGGTGGGGCCCGACGGGTTCCGGGTCGTGTCCTGGCGACGACGGTACGCGACGATGGTCCACCCAGTAGAAAACCTTCACGATTTTCCGGTGTGTCGCAAGAGACCTACGCGTTTTTGGTGCCCGAGTGCCGAATGTGTTCGGTGTGGCCTTCGTCCAGCTCCGGCCCCCGGGCCCAGGCGGCGCCCGCCGCACCGAACCCCACCGCCAGCAGCACCCAGCCCGCCGCGTTCAGCCCCATGGAGAACGGGGTGCCGACCGCGATCACCGGAAAGGCCGCCCACAGCGCCGCCACGCTCCAGCGGGGCACCTCGCGACCGGCCCACAGCCCGATCCCCAGCAGGACCACTCCGGCGAACATCAGCGGCACGAACACCGCCGGGCCGAGCGCCACCGTCAGCGCGTCCACCTCCGACAGGACCGCCCCGGTCACCGCGTCCGGGTTCCCCGCCCGGATCGACGCCAGCGCCGCCCCCGCGTACGCCGAGCCGCCCACGTTCAGGGCGGCGAACCCCAGGTAGGTCGCCACCAGCCCGGCGGTGCCCGTGCGCGGGGCGCCGCGCCGGGACACCAGACCCGTCACCACCGCGCCGACCGCGCAGCACAGCGAGAAGGCGAACAGCATCCACAGGCTCGCCTCCACCCGCCCCTCGGCGGCCGCGAACCGGGGCAGCCCCTGCGCGTAGGACCCGCCCACCGCCGACGGGATCACCAGCGCCCACACCGCCATGGACAGCGGGGCCGCCGTGCCCACCGCGGCCAGCGCCCACCGGGACCGCGTGCCGGGACGCGGCCCGCGCGCACCCCGGGCCAGCGCCGCACCGCAGGCCCCGAACGCCACCGCCACCAGGACGAACCCGGCCGCGTTGACCGGCATGGAGAACATCCCGCCCAGCAGGATCACCACCGGGGACACGATCAGGGCCACCGCGGCCCAGCGCGGCACGTCCCGGCCGATCCACAGGGCCGCGCCCAGCAGCACGAACCCGACGAACATCGCCAGGACCAGGGCGGCGGAGGCCGTCGGCGCCTGCAACCGGTCCACCTCGGCCATGAGAGCCGCCACCGCCGGGGGATCGAGCCCGGCCCGGGAGGCCGCCAGGGCGATACCGTCGTAGCCCCACCCGGCCGCCCCGAACGCGGCCGCCCCCGCGAACGCCGCCACCAGCCCGGCGGTGCCCGTGCGCGGGGCCCCGCGCCGGGCCACCAGCCCCGCGGCGATCACGCCCACCGGTGCCAGCACGCCCCAGACCAGCAGGCCCCAGAACGCGGCCTCGGTCCGGGCGCCCGCCCCGGCGACCGCGGCGATCCACACCTCGGGCGCGTCGGCGAAGGAATAGGGCAGGAGCAGGACCGCAGCGGCCATGCCCAGCGGGCCGACCGCGGCGCACACGGCCAGGGCGGCCCCGGTCCCGGTGCGGGGTGTCGGTGTACGGGTGGCGATGCTCTCGGTGTCCATACCCCGACGCTAGGGACCGGGGCCCGGCAGGGCATCGGTGCCAGCACCGGATCCGGTGTCCGGCCCCCGCCCGGTGCCCGAATCCCGCCGGGTGCCCGAATCCCGCCCGGTGCCCGGACCCGGCCCGGTGCCCCGCAGCCACAGCAGGGCCGCCCGCACCCGCCGGTTGTCGTCGGCGCTGGGCTCCAGCCCCAGCTTGGCGAAGATCGACCGCAGGTGCGCGTCCACGGTCCGCTCCGACACGAACAGCCCCTGGGCGATGCGCCGGTTGCTGTGCCCCTGCGCCAGCAGCGACAGCACGTCGCGTTCGCGCGGGCTCAGCGCGGTCCGGCGGTCGTCGTCCCGGTTCAGGAAGTGCTCGATCACCTGCCGGTCGATGGCCGTGCCGCCACCGGCCACGTGCCGCACCGTCCGCACGAACCCGTCGATGTCCAGGACCCGGTCCTTGAGCAGGTACCCGAACGCCCGGGGGCGGTCGGTCGCCAGCCGCATCGCCAGGGCGGGCTCCACCACGTGCGAGAGCACCACCACGGCCAGGTCGGGGAAGCGGTCGCGCAGCAGCGTGACCGCCCGCGCCCCCTCGTCGGTGAAGTCCGGCGGCATCCGCACGTCGGAGACCACCAGGTCCGGCCGGTGCTCGCCGACCGCGGAGACCAGGGCCCCGGCGTCGCCCACCTCGGCGACCACCCGGATGCCGTCCAGGGCGAGCATCCGGGTCAGGCTCTGGCGCAGCAGGACCAGGTCCTCGGCGATCACGACCCGCACGGCAGGCTCACCTCCACCCGCGTTCCGCCGGTGGGGGAGTCGCTGACCAGCAGTCGGCCGCCCACCGAGCCCACCCGCTCCGACAGGCCCCGCAGCCCCGTTCCCGCCCGCAGGTCGGCGCCGCCGCGGCCGTCGTCGACGACCTCGACGGAGGCCGTGCCGTCCGCGGCGGTCACCCGCACGGCGATCCGCCGCGCCCGGGCGTGCTTGAGGGCGTTGGTGACCGCCTCGCACACCACCAGGTAGGCGACGGTCTCGGTGCCCGGGGGCAGCCGGGGGCCGGGCACGGTCACCTCCACCGGCACCGGCGAGCGGCGGGCCAGGTCGGCCAGTGCCGGGCCCAGACCGTCCCGGGCCAGCACCAGCGGCGCCGAACCCGAGGCCAGTGCCCGCAGTTCCTCGACCGCCTCGCGCAGTCCCTCCGCCGCGTCGGAGACGACGGCCCGGGCCGCGTCGTCCGCCAGCGCCCGCTGGGCCATGCGCAGGTCCAGGGCCAGCGCCAGCAGGCGGCCCTGGACCCCGTCGTGCAGGTCCCGTTCCAGCCGGTGGCGCTCCTGCGCCGCCGCGCGGTCGGCCCGCTCGCGCTCCGCGGTCAGCCGCTCGGCCTGGTCGCGCACGGCGGCCGCCAGCACCGCCCGGTCCACCAGGTCGCGCAGCTCCGCCACCGCGCCCGCCGCGTCCCCGGGCTCGCCGTCGTGGACCACCCGCGCGGCGGCGGTCCCGGCGTCCACTCCGGCGGGGACCGGGTCCACCGGGCGGTCCTCGGCGTCCACCCAGCCGCGGCCTTCGGGAAGGCGCAGCAGCAGCCGCGCCGCCGGATCGGCCAGGCTCGCGCGCAGGATGCGCTGCGCCTCCGGGCCGGGCCGGGACCGGTCCACCCGCCCGCGCACCAGCCGGGCCGCGGTGGCCCTCCCCGGGTCGACGGCCAGCGTCAGGCGGCGGGTCAGCCGGGTGCGCAGCGGGGTCGACGCGGCGGTCGCCGCCAGCGTCACCAGGGCCACGGCCAGCGGTGCCCCGTCGCCGAACCCCGCCCCCGCGGCCGTGCCCAGGGTGACCACGACGATGGCGAAGAGCAGGCTCACCACCACCGCGACCGTCCCGGACACCACGCGGGGGACCAGCAGGAGGACACGTTCCTCGGGCGCCGGCCACAGGGTCAGGGGGATGCCGGCGGCGGCCACCAGGAACGGGACGCAGTAGGCCACCGCGAGGATCCCCTCGGCCGCGGTGGTGCCCAGCAGGCCGATCGGGTCGGCCAGGGACATGCCGACCACGCAGAACACGATGGTGACGACCGGGGTGAGGGCGCACGCCGCCACCAGGGACAGCCGCCGCCGCGCCCGGCCGCGGGAGCGCGCCGCCGCCCGCCACACCAGGACGGGGCCCGCCAGTACCGGGACGACCCACACCAGGGTGCCCAGCACCACGGCCGGGACCTCCAGCGCGGGCAGGTCCACCGGCGGGCGGACGTCAGCGAAGGGCGGACCGTGGGGGATGAGCAGGACCGCGGTCACCAGGTGCGCCGCGCTGAGCGGGAGCAGCGTCCACGCGAACGCGCGCAGCGGCACGGCGCCGGGCGCGATCCGGGCGGCCACGGCGGCCAGGCACAGCTGGAGGACCGCCACGGGCACCTGCGCACCGGGTCCGTGGACCCACAGGAACAGCAGCGCGAGGGCGTCCCGCTGCCCGCCGAGCCCGGTGTACAGGGCGGCCCCGGCCCCGCCCGCCAGGTAGGCCAGCAGGCAGGCGCAGGTCGCCGCCGTCCAGCGGGCGACCGTACCGGGGGTGCGCACCGCCGTCCACCACGAGGCGGCGGCGAAGGCGATGACGGCGGCGGCCAGCGGGAGCGCCAGCGCGGGGGATGTGGACCCGTAGCGCAGACCCTGCGACCACGCCCACAGCAGGGCGGCCGCGCACGGCACCGCCGCGGCCGTCACGAGCAGGTACACCACCGGCGCCCACCGGCGGGGGCTCTGGGCCATGCACCCATGATCCCAGACCACCCCGCCCCGGGCATCGGTGCGGACACCGATGCCCCGGTTCCTCAGCGCACGATCTTGAACCCGAACCGGTGGGTGCCCAGGGTCTTGTACAGGGTCATCCACATCGGCAGCATCATCTCCGTGACGCGGGCCGTGCCGATCCCGCATCCCCGTCCCTGTCGGCGGCGGCCCCCGGGGGGGCGCCGCCGGGGATGACGAGGCTCACAGGGGGGAGCCGCGCCCCGCGTTGCATGTGCATTCATCGTGATGCATACTTATTGCCATGTCCAAGGTACTCACCTCTCTGCCCGTCGGTGAACGTGTCGGCATCGCCTTCTCCGGAGGTCTCGACACCTCTGTGGCGGTCGCGTGGATGCGCGAGAAGGGCGCCGTCCCGTGCACCTACACCGCCGACATCGGCCAGTACGACGAACCCGACATCGCCTCGGTCCCCGGCCGCGCCCACGACTACGGCGCCGAGATCGCCCGGCTCGTCGACGGTCGTGCGGCCCTGGTGGAGGAGGGGCTGGCGGCCCTGGCCTGCGGTGCCTTCCACATCCGCTCCGGCGGGCGCGCCTACTTCAACACCACCCCCCTGGGCCGCGCCGTCACCGGCACCCTGCTGGTGCGCGCCATGCTCGAAGACGGTGTGCAGATCTGGGGCGACGGCTCCACCTACAAGGGCAACGACATCGAGCGGTTCTACCGCTACGGCCTGCTGGCCAACCCCGCCCTGCGCATCTACAAGCCCTGGCTGGACGCCGACTTCGTCAACGAGCTCGGCGGCCGCAAGGAGATGTCCGAGTGGCTGCAGGAGCGTGACCTCCCCTACCGCGACAGCACCGAGAAGGCCTACTCCACCGACGCCAACATCTGGGGCGCCACCCACGAGGCCAAGTCGCTGGAGCACCTGGACACCGGCATCGAGATCGTCGACCCCATCATGGGCGTCCGCTTCTGGGACCCCGAGGTGGAGATCGCCCCCGAGGACGTCACCGTCGGCTTCGAGCAGGGCCGGCCGGTCAGCATCAACGGCAAGGCCTTCGCGTCCGCCGTCGACCTGGTCCTGGAGGCCAACGCCATCGGCGGCCGCCACGGCCTGGGCATGTCCGACCAGATCGAGAACCGCATCATCGAGGCCAAGAGCCGCGGCATCTACGAGGCCCCCGGCATGGCCCTGCTGCACGCCGCCTACGAGCGCCTGGTCAACGCGATCCACAACGAGGACACCCTCGCCGCGTACCACACCGAGGGCCGCCGCCTGGGCCGCCTCATGTACGAGGGCCGCTGGCTGGAGCCGCAGGCGCTCATGCTCCGCGAGTCGCTCCAGCGCTGGGTGGGCACCGCCATCACCGGCGAGGTGACCCTGCGCCTGCGCCGCGGCGAGGACTACTCGATCCTCGACACCACCGGCCCGGCGTTCAGCTACCACCCGGACAAGCTGTCGATGGAGCGCACCGAGGACTCCGCGTTCGGCCCGACCGACCGGATCGGCCAGCTGACCATGCGCAACCTCGACATCGCCGACTCCCGCGCCAAGCTGGAGGAGTACGCCCGGCTCGGTATGGTCGGCACCGGCGAGGCCGCCTCCGTGGGCGCCGCCCAGGCCGCCTCCACCGGCCTCATCGGCGCGATGCCCGAGGGCGGCGCCGAGGCGATCGCCTCCCGCGGCCAAGCCCCCGAGGACGAGCTGCTCCTGGACCAGGCGGCCATGGAGTCCGGCACGGACTAGCCGCCGGACACGCCCCCGTGGC
>NZ_JBJJBV010000283.1:0-8496 GCF_045446735.1 Nocardiopsis protaetiae | reverse complement strand
CCGACCCGAGGAGAGACCATGGTGACCCGCTACCACCCCGGCGAACGCGCCGTGCAGGAACGGGCGGGACTGAGCGAACAGGCCGCCTTCTCCGACGGGGCGATCCGCGCGGAGATCCCCGACGTGGCCGCCGCCTTCCTCGCCGAACGGACCTCGCTGGTCGTCGGCGCCGTGGACGGGGGCGGGGACCCGTGGTGCACCCTGCTCGGCGGCCCGCCCGGGTTCGTGCGCGTGCTCGGGCCCCGCACCCTGGAGGTGGACGCCCTGCCCGGGGCGGGCGACCCCCTGGACGGGCTGTTGGGGAGGGCTCCGGTCCGCGTCGGGATGCTGGCCATCGAGCCGCAGACCCGGCGGCGGATGCGGATCAACGGGGTCGCGCACCCGCGTTCGGGCGGGCTGCGCGTCACCACCGACCAGGTGTACGCCAACTGCCCCAAGTACATCCAGAAACGTGTGCCGCAGCCGCCGCCCGCCGGGAGCCGGGGCACGCCGACCACGGGTGACCGGCTGTCCGCGGAGCAGCAGCGGCTGGTGGAGGGGGCGGACACGTTCTTCGTCGCCACCGCCGACCCCGGCGGCGCCACCGACGCCAGCCACCGCGGGGGCGCCCCGGGCTTCGTGCGGGTGCACTCCCCCACCCGGCTGGAGTGGCCCGACTACGTCGGCAACGCCATGTTCAACACCCTGGGCAACCTGTGGGCGCGGCCGCAAGCGGGGCTGCTGTTCCCGGACTGGGAGACGGGCGGCGTCCTGCACCTCACCGGCGCGGCCCGCATCCGCTGGGACGGGACCGACCGCTCGGTGGAGTTCGAGGTCGAGCGGTCGGTGTCCGTGCCCGGCGGGGGGCTGCTGGCCCCGGGGGCGCCGCTGTACTCCAAGTTCAACCCGCCCGTCGTCCCCGCGTCCCAGAGTGGAGCGTCCCTGTGAGAATCCGTGTCGACCGTGAGCTGTGCGAGAACCACGGGCAGTGTGTGTTCGCCGCGCCCGAGGTCTTCTCGTTCGACGACGACGAGAACCTCGTGTACGAACCCGCGCCGTCCCCGGCGTCGGCCGACGCCGTCGCCAAAGCCGTCGCGAGCTGCCCCGTCCGGGCGATCACCGTCGAGGGGGTGGGTGTGTGAGCGGCATGACCGGGAACCTCGCGCCCGCCCCGGCCGGGGCCATCGCGGGCCGCCCGGTCCGGGCGGCCGGCAAGGCGGGGGCGGGAACGTGAGCGGGGACCTCGACCCGATCGTCGTGGTCGGGGCGGGGCTGGCCGGGCTGCGGGCGGCGACCGCGCTGCGCGAACGCGGGTACGCGGGGCGGCTGGTCCTCGTCGGCGACGAACCCGATCCGCCGTACGACCGGCCGCCGCTGTCCAAGGAGGTGCTGGCCGGGCGGCTGCCGGTGTCGGCCACCGACCTGCCGGTTCCCGCGGACCTGGACGCGCGGCCGGTGCCGGGGCGCGCGGCGGTCGGGCTGGACCGGGCCGCCCGCACCGTGGCGCTGGACGACGGCACGGCGCTGCGTTACGGGGGGCTGGTGATCGCCACCGGGGCCTCGGCCGCGCCGTGGCCCGGCGCGGTCCCCGAACGCGGCGTCCACCTGCTGCGCGGGCGCCGCGACGCGGTCGCGCTGCGGGAGTCGCTGCTCGGCGGGGGTCCCGTGCTGGTGGTCGGCGCCGGGTTCCTGGGCAGCGAGGTGGCCTCGGCGGCACGGTCGATGGGGCTGCCGGTCACCCTGGTGGACCCGGGGCGGCACCCGCTGGAGGCCGCCGTCGGCCCGGCGGCCGGGGGCTTCGTGGGCTCCGTGCAGGCCGCCGCCGGGGTCGACCTGCGCATGGGCGCCACCGTGGCGGAACTGCCGGACCGCCGGGGCTCGGCCCTGCTGTCCGACGGGAGCCGGGTGGCGGCCCGCACCGTCGTGCTCGCCCTGGGCGCGCGCCCCAACACCGGGTGGCTGCGGGGCTCCGGGCTGGGCCTTGACCCGGGCACCGGCGCGCTGCTGTGCGACGGGCGCCGGAGGGCGCTGGACCACCGCGGCGAACCCGTGCCGGACATCGTGGCGCTGGGCGATGTGGCGGCGGCGCCGCACCCCTTCCCGGGGCCGGGGTCGCCCGCCCACCTGATGGTCGGGCACTGGAGCGAGGCCGTCGACCACGCCGCCGGGGCGGCGGCCGCCCTGCTCGGCGACCCGCCTCCGGAGGGGTCTGTGGTGCCCTCGTTCTGGTCGGACCAGTTCGGCCTGCGCATCCGGTCGGTGGGCCTGCCGCGGGCGGCGGACCGCGCCGAGGTCCGCGAGCACGATCCCCGGCAGCGGCGCCTGGAGGTCACCTACCACCGGGGGGAACGGATGGTCGGCGCCCTCACGGTGAACCGGACCTCCCGCCTGGCCGCCCACCGGCAGGCCGTCGCCCGGAACATGGAGGGAGCGGTCACCGCACCGTCCGCGTGATCCGGGCCATGGCGACGGGGTGGTGCCGTCCCCGCGCCGCCGCCGTGGACCGAGGTATGCCCGCGGTGCGGCCGGTACCGCATGCGGTGCCACCGCGTTCCTGGGCGGACCCGGGGTGTGGAAGGCGTCGCGCCCATGGGGTTACCGCGCTCCGGGACATGGCGGCGGGGTGGAGACGCCCCCGCACCGTCGCCGTCGGCCGGGGCACGGCCGCGGTGTGGGGTGCCGACCTGCGGTGCCGCCGCGCTCCGGGGCATGCCTGGGGGCGGAAGGCGCCGTCGCGGGGATCGGCGGGGAGGCGCGGGGATCGCCTCTCGGGGCGTCGTTGGGGTCTCGGCAGGTGGGGAGGGCACCCCCGGGCGGGGGTGCCCTCCTTGGTGTGCGGTCACCACCAGTAGGCGGGGTAGGGGCGCCCGGAGGCGCGTGCGCCGATCAGGCCCACCGCGACCAGGACCGCGGTGGCCGCGACCAGCAGGCCCAGGAAGGGCAGCGGTGACGGGGCCTCCACGGCGACGATCACGGCGGTGGCCGCCGCCGGGGAGTGCGGGGTCCGGGCCAGGGCCATGACACCCAGGGCGAGCCCGCCGGCGACGGCGCCCGCCCAGAAACCGGGTTCGGCGACGAGGAGGACCGCGAACCCGGTGAGCGCGGAGAGCAGCTGCCCGCCCACGACGCTCCGGGGCTGGGCCAGGGGGAGGGCGGGTGCGCCCGCGACCAGGGCCATGCTCGCGGCCAGCGGCGGGATGAGCAGGGGCACGTCCAGTAGGACGGTCCCCGCGGCCAGGAGCAGCAGGGCGGTCACGCTGGTCGCCGTGCCGACGAGGACCGCGCGGGTGCCCGCGGGGGCGGGGGCTCGGCCGGCCAGCAGGGACGCGAGGGTCCGCGGGCGCTCGGCGGGGGTGGCGGGGGCGGGGGTGGCGTTCGAGGTCATACGGATCCCGATCCGGTAGTCAAACTTTCCTAATGGGTAAATGTGCTTTTATCCGTTAGCTTGCGCTCCTCGGGAGTCTCGCAGAGGTACCTAACGGCGGACAAGGTCCACTACCGTTAGGTGATGGACCTCTCCGTCGACGACATGCCGGTCCGCGGCGAGCACCCCGCCGTGGATCTGGTGAACACCGTGTTCATCCGGGGCGGGCTGCGCGGTCGGCTCGTGGACGTCCTGCGCACCCCCGCCGATCTGGCCGCGTGGGTCGACGGCCAGCCCTTGGGCGGCCGATCCCCGGGCGACGGCACCGGGGCGTTCCCCGCCGCCGATGACGCGAGGGGCCGTGCGGCCCTCGCCGGGTTCCTCGACCTGCGCGAGATCCTGCGCCGCCTGTTCGCCGCGGCGACCGCGGACGAGGACGCCGAACCCGCCGACGTGGCCGCGCTCAACGCGCTCGTCCGCACGAGCACGGACTGGGTGGAGCTGCCGCCGGCCGGGCGCGGGCCCGGCCTGCCGCGCACCGACGCCGCCGACCCGCCCACCGCCGTGCGGGCCCGGGTCGCCCGCGCCGCGGTGGACCTGCTCACCGCGCCCGGGCCGTCGCCGCTGCGCGCCTGCCCCGCCCCCGGGTGCGTGCTGTTCTACCTGCGCACCCACCCCCGCAGGGAGTGGTGTTCGCCCGGCTGCGGTACCCGGGTGCGGGTCGCCCGGCACAGCCAACGCCGCGACGCGTGAGCGCCGTGGGGAGAACCGGCTCCGGGTAGGGTCGCCGGGCACGACCACCGCCGCGGCGGGTAAGCGGGGTGGGGCGAGCCCGGGTCTGAGTCACCGGGCACGGTCAACGCCGCGGCGGGTGAGCGCCGTGGGGAGAACCGCCTCCGGGCGGGCTGCCCGACACGGCGGGTGCCGGGGCGGCCGAGCGGCGCGGAACACCGCCCGGCCGGAGGCGGCCGACCGGCGGGGCGCGGCGCGTGAACGGCGCCGAACACCGCCCGGCCGGGGGCACCGGAGCGGGTCAAGAAGTGTCGACCGATTCCGGGATCTCCGTTGGCGAACCGCCCTGAGCTGCGTTGATAGCGTCGAGCGGTCGACGAACAGGAGAGCAGCCGATGCGAGCAGTGGCCTTCGAGAACTACGAGACGTTCCCGTCTTTGACCGACGTCCCCAAGCCGCAGCCGGGCCCCGGCGAGGTGCTGCTGCGGGTGGCGGGCGCGGGCGCCTGCCACTCCGACGTGAGCGTCTACCGGCACTTCAAGGAGGGCGCGCCGGGTGCGCAGAGGCCGCCGTTCGTCCTGGGTCACGAGAACTCCGGCTGGGTGGAGGAGCTCGGCGAGGGTGTGAGCGACCGCGTCAGGGTCGGCGACGCCTACCTGGTGTACGGGCCGATCGGCTGCGGCCACTGCCGCAAGTGCGCGCGCGGCCAGGACACCTACTGTGAGAACGCCGCGACGATGCCCTACCTGGCCACGGGCCTGGGCCGCGACGGCGGCATGGCCGAGTTCATGACGGTGCCCGCCCACCACCTGGTCCCGCTGGGCGACGCCGACCCGGTGGACGCGGCCCCGCTGTCGGACGCCGGGCTCACGCCCTACCACGCGATCAAGCAGGCGCTGCCGCACCTGGCGGGCGGCGGTCGGCACGCCCTGGTGATCGGCCTGGGCGGGCTGGGGCAGATCGGCGTGCAGATCCTCAGGGCGCTGACCGGGGCGACGGTGATCGCCACCGACGTCAAGCCGGAGGCGCTGGCGCGGGCGGAGAAGAACGGCGCGGTGACCGTCGCGGGCGGCGACCGGCAGGTGGAGGAGATCCGCGAGATCACCGGCGGCCGGGGTGTGGACGCGGCGTTCGACTTCGTGGGGATCACCCCGACGATCGCGACGGCGGCGTCGTCGATCGCCCAGGGCGGCCGGGTGACGGTGGTCGGCATCGCGGGCGGCACCCACGAGTTCTCGTTCTTCACCGCCCCGTACGAGTCCTACGTCACCAGCACGTACTGGGGGACGGTGGAGGACCTGTGGGAGGTCGTGGACATGTACAGGGCGGGGCAGATCCGCCCGGAGGTGGAGCGGTTCGGCATGGAGGACGCCCTGGAGGCGTACCGGCGGCTGGAGGCCGGGGAGGTCTCCGGCCGCGCCGTGGTGGTGCCGAACGGGGGGTGACACCCGCCGCGAACGCCCGGCTCCGGCCGGGCGTTCCGCGTGCGGGCGGGTTCTCGGTAGAGTGCGCGCGACCGATACCGGGCCAGGGAAGGCGGAACAGGTGGAACTGGGCATCGCGGGCAGGACCGCGCTGGTGACGGCGGCGAGTTCGGGGCTGGGGCGGGCGATCGCGATCGCCCTGGCCGCCGAGGGTGTGAACGTGGCGGTGACCGGCCGAGACAAGGAGCGCCTGACGAGGACCGTGGAGGACTGCGACGCCCACGGGACGTCGGCCCTCTCCGTGGAGTGGGACCTGGCCGACCACGGCCGCGCCGCCGAGGTGGCCGCGTACGTGGAGAAGCGGCTGGGGCCGGTGGACATCCTGGTCAACAACACCGGCGGCCCGCCGCCCACCCCGGCGCTGGGCCAGGAGCCCGGCCTGTGGGAGGACATGTACGGGGCGATGGTGCTGCCGGTGATCCGGCTGACGGACTCCGTGATCGGCGGGATGCGCGAACGCGGCTGGGGCCGGGTCATCACGAGCACCTCGGCGGGGCCGGTCGCGCCCATCCCGAACCTGGGGGTGTCCAACACGCTGCGGGCGTCGCTGCACTCCTGGTCCAAGACGGTGGCGAACGAGGTGGCCGCGGACGGGGTGACGGTGAACGTCATCGTCCCGGGCCGGATCACCACCGCCCGCACCGACGCGCTGGACCGGGCGCGCGCCGAGCGGGAGGGCCGCACGGTGGAGGAGGTGGAGCGCGACGCCGCGGCGTCGATCCCGGTGGGCCGCTACGGCCGGGCGGAGGAGTACGGGGCGGTGGCGGCGTTCCTGGCGAGCGTGCAGGCGGCCTATGTGACCGGGTCGGTCATCCGGGTGGACGGCGGGGCGATCCCCACCGTGTGACCGCGGGTGCCCGAAAGCCGACGGGCGTCGGGGGGCGGGTCCCCCGGCGCCCGTCGGCGTCGGGCCCGGGCCCCCTTTTCTCACCGTGAGCAACCAACACTTATCGCGATTATCCCAACATCATGTTTGTTATCAGGGAGCATCAGTTTCTTTCCGTGCACATCTCATGGCTGTGAGCAAGAAATCTGTCCGCATCCGGCCAGAATTCGTGTTTTCACGATCCGTCACGAACCAGATGGGTGGTGCACGGCGACAGAGATGGTGACGGCGACCCCCGCCGACCCAAGGAGGACACCCCGATGCGCCCCTCGATCAAGACCGCCCTCGCAGCGACCGGCTCGGCCGTGGCCGCCAGCGCCGTGACCGCCGCCGTACTGCTGCCCCTGGGCAGCGCGTTCGCCGACCCGACCACCCCCACCGAGGACTGGGGCGAGTGCACCGGCCCCTACATCAAGGACATCACCCTGGAGGAGGCCCTCCCCTACCTGGAGGCCGAGGGCCACACCCCGGCGCAGGGCCCGCTGGACGGGTACGACGTCACCTACGTGCCCGAGTTCGCGGCCGGTGAGCCGTTCGACTCCCTCTGGGAGGACGAGACGGGCGACTGGCCCGCCGAGCACAGCCGGGACTGGATCGACCCCGACACCGTGCAGCTGGAGACCTGGCCGGGCGAGGACGGGGAGCCGGTCGAGCAGTACGCGATCTGGGACAGCGCGCTGAGCGTGAGCGTGCAGCGCGACGACCGCATCCAGGACGTGGAGTCCTACCTGGAGGAGTTCCTCGACTCCACCGTAGAGGACTACTTCGCGGGCCAGGACGTCCGCGAGCTGGAGTCGGGCCAGGGCTACTACACCGGCGAGGACGCGCTGTGGGTGCCCGAGCCGGGTGTCGTGGTGACCGTGTTCCTGTGGGACGAGTCCTGGGAGGGCGAGTACTACGACGAGGAGTACCACGAGGACGAGGAGGAGTACTACGAGGAGTCCCTGGAGCCGGTGGGTGACCACGACGAGGTCCTGAAGATCGTGGAGGGCGTCGTCCCGGCCTGACACGCTCTACAACGACGCCGCCGTCCGCTCAGCGGGCGGCGGCGTCCGCGCGTCCGCGCGTCCGGCGGGGCACACTCCCCACCCGAAAGCCAACACTATGTTTGTCTTATAACAATATATGTTTCTTTTAGTGATATTTCTGTAGCGCACAGCAATAACCATGTCCGCATCCGGCCAGAACCCGTTGTTTCACGCTCCGTCACGAACCACGGGGCCGCGAACGGCGACACAGCTGATGACGGCGACCCCGCCGACCGAGAGAGGACCCGCCATGCACCCTTCGATCAAGTACCTGCTCGCCGCGTCCGGAGCGGCCGTGGCCGCCGGCGCGGTGACGGCCGCCGTGCTGCTGCCCCTGGGCGCAGCGCCCGCCCCCCTGAACGGAGCGCTCACCGGATCGGCCGCCGCCACCGAGGACTGGGGCGAGTGCGCCGCCTCCCGCGTCGAGGACATCACCCGGGAGGAGGCCCTCGCCTACCTGGAGATCGAGGGGTACGCCCCGGCGCAGGGCCCGCTGGACGGGTTCGAGTTCGGGTACCTGCCGGAGTACGTGACCGGCGAGCCGTTCGACGCCGCCTGGGATGACGGTGTCGAGGCCACCGGCGCCGAGATGAACCGGACCTGGTTCACCGAGGACGGGTTCCAGGCGGAGACGTGGTCGGAGGGGTCCCGCGACGACTCGATGCTGCTGGCGGAGGAGACGATGAGCGTGTACGTGACGCGCTCGGAGGCCTTCACCGACCTCGACTCCTACTTCGAGGTGTACGGGAGTTCGGACCGGGCGGACTTCCTGGGCGACGGGGAGACCCGGGAGTTCGACTCGGGCGCGGGCGTCTACACCGGCGCGGTCGCGATCTGGATCCCCGAACCCGGCGTCGCGGTGGTCGTGAACCTGTCGGACCCGGACTGGGTCGGGGAGGGCGAGGAGCACTTCCCGGCGGGTGACCCCGAGGAGATGCTGCGCGTCCTGGAGGGCATCACCTGGGCGTGAGGCATCACCTGGGAGCGAGGGAGCGGACCGCCGGGCCCATGGGGGCGCCCGGC
>NZ_JBJJBV010000282.1:0-8588 GCF_045446735.1 Nocardiopsis protaetiae | reverse complement strand
ACCTCGTCGTTCTCCTAGTTCTCCAGCATCTCCGTGACCAGCGCCGCGATCGGCGACCGCTCCGACCGGTTCAGCGTGATGTGCGCGAACAGCGGGTGCCCCTTGAGCTTCTCGATCACCGCGACGACACCGTCGTGGCGGCCGACCCGCAGGTTGTCCCGCTGGGCGATGTCGTGGGTGAGGACCACCCGCGAGTTCTCCCCCAGCCGGGACAGCACGGTGAGCAGGACCCCCCGCTCCAGCGACTGCGCCTCGTCCACGATGACGAACGCGTCGTGCAGCGACCGCCCGCGGATGTGGGTGAGCGGCAGGACCTCCAGCATCCCCCGCTCCACGACCTCCTCGATGACGTCCTCGCTGGTGACCGCGGACAGGGTGTCGTGCACCGCCTGGCCCCACGGCGTCATCTTGTCGTTCTCCGTGCCCGGCAGGTAGCCCAGTTCCTGGCCGCCGACCGCGTACAGCGGGCGGAACACCATCACCTTGCGGTGCTGGCGGCGCTCCAGGACCGCCTCCAGCCCGGCGCACAGCGCCAGCGCCGACTTGCCCGTCCCGGCCCGGCCGCCCAGGGAGACGATGCCCACCTCGGGGTCGGTGAGCAGGTCCAGGGCGATGCGCTGCTCGGCGCTGCGGCCGTGCAGGCCGAACACGTCGCGGTCGCCGCGCACCAGGCGCACCGACTTGTCCGGGCGGACCCGCCCCAGCGCCTTGCCGCGTTCGGAGACCAGCACCAGACCCGTGTGGCAGGGGAGTTCGCGCGCCGCCTCGATGTCGGTGACACCGCCGTCGAACAGCTCCGACACCTGGTGGGCGGCCACGTCCAGCTCGGCCATGCCCGTCCACCCGTGCTCGATCGCCAGCTCGGCCCGGTACTCGTCGGCCGCCAGGCCGATCGAGGAGGCCTTGATGCGCATCGGCAGGTCCTTGCTCACGAGCACGACCTCGCCGCCCTCCTCCTGGAGGTTGCGCGCGACGGTCAGGATCCGGGTGTCGTTGTCCCCCAGCCGGAAGCCGGCCGGGAGGATCTCCGGATCGCTGTGGTTGAGCTCGACGCGCAGGCTGCCGCCCTGGTCGTTCACCGGGACGGGGACGTCCAGGCGGCCGTTGGCGACCCGCAGGTCGTCCAGGAAGCGCAGTGCGTTGCGGGCGAAGTACCCGAGTTCCGGGTGGTGCCGCTTGCTCTCCAGCTCGGTGATCACCACCACGGGGATGACCACCTCGTGCTCGGCGAACCGGGTCAGGGCCAGCGGATCGGCGAGCAGGACGCTGGTGTCGAGCACGTAGACGCGCCGTTCCACGCCCGCCTCCCCGGAAGGGGCGGTGGGGGACTGGGTGTCACGGCGATCGGTCGAGGAACTAGCCACTCGTTCTCCCCTTGGGCGCCGCGGGGGCGCCCCGATGTCACGGGATCATGGAGGACCGGGACCAGGCCCCACAGGGCCGGGTCCGGCCCTCCTCGTTGACTTTCCGCGGTGGCGGAGGGGATCAATGAGCCGGGGCCTCCCGAACGGGTGGACGAACGCCACCCGCTTCTTTCGAAGCTACGCGTCCGCGAACCCGTTTTCCAGTCTGTTTCCGTGCGGTGGCGTGAACACCGGGTTAAGGGCCGCTGCCGTGACGGGAGTGGGGGTTCAGGAACCGTAGCGACGATTGCGCGCGCCGTAGGAGCGCAAAGCGCGCAGGAAGTCCACCCTGCGGAAGGCAGGCCAGAAGACCTCGCAGAAGTAGAACTCCGAGTGCACGCTCTGCCACAGCATGAAGCCGGACAGGCGCTGCTCCCCGGACGTGCGGATGAGCAGGTCCGGGTCGGGCTGGCCGCGCGTGTAGAGGTGCCGGGCGATATCGGCGATGTCCAGGCGCTCGGCGAGCTCCTGGATACCGGTGCCCTTGGCCGCCTCCTCGTGGAGGAGCGACCTAACCGCGTCGGCGATCTCACGTCTACCTCCATACCCGACGGCGACGTTGACAACCAGGCCCGGGTTGCCGGATGTGGCCTCCTCCGCCTCCTTCAGGGCACGGGCGGTGGACGCGGGCAGCACGTCCAGGGCTCCGACAGGGCGGGTGTTCCAGCCCTCCTCGCGCAGCCGGGCGATGGTCTCCTCGATGATCTGCACGAGGGCGCCGAGCTCGGCCTCGTCGCGGGACATGTTGTCGGTGGACAGCATCCAGAGCGTGACGACCTGCACGCCGATCTCGTCACACCAGCGGAGCAGCTCGAAGATCTTGTCCGCTCCGGCCCGGTGGCCCTGGGCGGCCTCCGCCAGACCGCTGTTCTTCGCCCACCGGCGGTTGCCGTCCATGGCGACACCGACATGGCGGGGAATCTGCCGGCCCTGCAGTTGGCGTTCAAGGCGCCGCTCGTAGAGCCAGTACAAGGGGTCGCGAAGCCCCATGGGCGAAAACCTCTCAGAGCTGGATCAAGGACGGCACACTCCTGTGCCAGGAGGTGCCGACGGGGATACCGTCCAGGGTAGTTCGCCGCGAGAGGTCACGTTACGGCCAGGGACTTGCGCACGTGCTTGCGCCCCTGGTGGATGCGGGACTTCACGGTGCCCAGGGCGAGGTTCAGCTCCGAGGCGATCTCGTTGTAGTCCATCTGGCACAGGTCGCGCAGGACCAGCGGGGCGACCAGGTTGGGCCGGTCCTTCTCCAGCTGGTCCAGGGCCTCCAGCAGGTCGATCCGGGAACCGGCGATCACACTGGTGGTGCGCGGGTCGCGCTGGTGGGGCATGCGCTCGGCCTCGGTCGGGAACTCGGCGGCGCGGCGCTTCATGGAGCGGTAGGTCTGGCGGGCCGAGTTGGACACGACCGTGTACAGCCACGTCGTGAACAGGGAGTCGCCCTTGAAGCTGTCGATCTTGCGGGCCACCCGCAGCAGGGCGTCCTGGCACGCCTCCTCGGCGTCCTGCCGGTAGGGGAGGAAGCGCGCGCAGCGGCGCATCACCTCGGGCTGGATCCGCCGGAGCAGTTCGTCCAGTGCGACGGCGTCGCCGTCCCTGGCCCTGCGGGCGAGCTCCTCCAGTTCCTCGTCGACGTTGCTCGCAACCCGGCGGCGGGGCGCGGGGGTTCCCTCGTGCTCGTTGTGGTCGCTACTGCGCATGGCTGGTCTCTCCCTGACTGACGGCAGACGTCCGGCCGTCCGCTATTCGGCGCTGTGCGCCCACGATTCGAGGGTCACACGTCAATAGGACGTCTACGGGCCCCCATCGGCTCCGCCTCGTTCCATCCTCCCGGTTCTCCGCCACACGGAGCCCCATGGTTAACGAAAGTTCACATTTCACACTGCCATTCCCATGGCCCGGGTGCCCGTGAGGGGTTCCCACCAGTTTCCATGCCCCGGCGGGGTCCGCGCTACCCGGAGAGGGGATCATATCCGCAAGAGTCAACGCGAAGGTGTAGATGGTGTATTAGTGGGCAACGACCGCGTATTCACCCCTGACAGACCGAGGCGGAAATGAGCCAACCCGAGGCCTTCGGCCGTTACCGCGTCATCAGACGCCTGGGTTCGGGCTCCTTCGCCACGGTCTGGCTGGCCCAGGACGATCTTCTGAACTACCCGGTGGCCATCAAGGTACTCGCCGAGAACTGGGCGCACCAGATGGACATCCAGCACCGGTTCCTGGAGGAGGCGCGCATCCTGCGCCAGACCGACTCCACGTGGCTGGTCGCCGTCCACGACGTGGACGTCCTGCCGGACGGCCGCCCGTACATGGTCATGACGTACGCCGACCAGGGCAGCGTGGCCGATCTCATCCGCCGCGGCCCGCTGCCGCTGGACGAGGCGCTGCGGCTGCTCACCGAGATCGGCCAGGGCATCACGGTGCTGCACAACCACGGCACCATCCACCGGGACATCAAGCCGTCCAACGTGCTGCTCCAGTCCTCCCCGGTGGGCCAGCGGGTGCTCGTCGCCGACCTGGGCTTCGCCAAGGCCATCGACGAGGCGTCGGGGTTCACCGCCGCGGCCGGCACCCCCGGGTACATGTCGCCGGAGCAGAGCATCCCCGGCGGCGACCTGGACGTGCGCTCGGACGTGTACTCGCTGGGCGCGGTCGCCTACGAGCTGATCACCGGCAAGCCGCCGTCGCGCCCGCCGGTGCGCGTCCCCCCTGGCCGCATCCGGCCAGGGCTGCCGCGGGAACTGGACGACCTCATCCTGTCGGCGCTGTCGGTGGACCGGGAGAGCCGCCCGGGCGACGCCAAGACGTTCACCGACCGGGTCCGCGCCATCCGTATGGCACCCGACCTGCCCCGGGCCGTCCCGTGGTGGCAGCGGTACCGGATGCCGTGGCGGCGGGCCGCCGCCCTGGTGGCCGCGTCCGTGCTGGGGGCGGGTGTGCTCACCGTGTCCGGCGGGGCGCCGGGGCTGACGCTGACCACGGTGCGCCACGCCGGGCAGGACATCCGCATGGGCGTGCCCTCGGTGTGGGCCCAGGAGTTCCACACCGACCTGGAGGCGCGGCCCGCCGCGGCCGACGCCGGGGCCGGTCCGGGCCTGCTGGTGGCGACCGACGCCGACGACTGGCACTCCACCGAGGTCCCGTCGTACGGGGTGTACGCCACGGTGATGCCCGGGGCGCGCGACCTGGCCAAGGTGGCCGACCACGACCCCTGCCCGGGGGACCCCGCGAGCCGCGAGGTCCGCACCGGGGGGTGGGAGGGCGTGGTGTGGGACTGGCCCGAGTGCAACGGCAACGGGTCCTTCACCAGCGCCGCCGTGCACCGGCCGGGGGAGCCCGCCACGGTGTACCTGGAGATCCGCCAGCCGGACTACCGGCCCGACCTGGTGAACGAGATCATCGACCACACCGTGCTGGGCTGAGTCCTAACCCCGCCGCGTCAAGAGGTCGCGGAGCCCGTCCGGCGAGGTGACCGGCAGGCGGCAGACGAACCCCTCGCACACGTACGCCGTGGGCCGCCCGCCCACCCGGACGCGGTCGCGCAGCAGCGGCACTCCCCCGTCGTCGAGGCCGTCGCCGCGCGAGAGCACCGTGCCCAGCGGGGCGTGGACCAGCGCGGTGCGCACCAGCTCGTCGGTGGCCGGGTCGGCGGGGTCGCCGACGACCGCGATCTCCAGCGGCCCGGCCAGCAGCGCCTCGCCGACCGCCAGGCCCCACCCGGCGAACCGGGGCGCCTTCTCCGCCAGCAGGCCCACCGGGACCAGCGCCCGCTCGGCGGCCCGCCGGTGGCGGTGCGAGCCGGTGAGCGCCGCGTAGGACAGCAGCGCCCCGGCCGCCGCGGAGCGGCCCGAGGGCACGGCGTTGTCGGTGGGGTCCTGGGGGCGGTTGAACAGCTTCTCGGCGTCGTCCGCGGTGTCGAAGAACCCGCCCTCGTCGTCGACGAAGCGCTCCAGCACCACGTCCAGCAGCTCCCCGGCCACCCGGGCGTAGCGGGCCTCGCCGGTGGCGCCGTGCAGGGCGAGCAGCCCCTCGGCGACGTCGGCGTAGTCCTCCAGCACGCCGGGGCTGTCGCCGGCGGCCCCGTCGCGGGAGGTGCGCACCAGCCGCCCCTCGCGCAGGTGCACCGAGAGCAGCAGTTCGGCGGCCTCCCGGGCGGCCGCCACCAGGTCGGGGCGCTCCAGCAGGATCCCGGCCTCGGCCAGCCCGGCGATCGCCAGGCCGTTCCAGGCGGCCACCACCTTGTCGTCGCGGGCCGGGGGCGTGCGCCCCTCGCGGGCGGCCAGCAGGGCGGCGCGGACCCGCTCGTAGCGCCAGGTGTCGGCGGGCGAGGACGGCAGGCGCAGCACCGAGGTGCCGTGCTCGAAGGTGCCCTCCCGGGTCACCCCGAACACCTCGGCGGCGAAGGCGGCGTCCTCCTCCCCCAGCACCTCGCGCAGCTGCTCGGGCGTCCACACGTAGTAGGTGCCCTCCTCGCCGTCGCTGTCGGCGTCCAGGGCCGAGGCGAACCCGCCCTGGGGGGTGCGCAGGTCGCGCAGCATCCAGTAGGCGGTCTCCGCGGCGATCCGGCGCAGCAGCGCCGCGGACGCCTCCCCGGCCGGGCCGGGCTCGGCGGGCCGGCGGGCCATCCGGGCGTAGGCGCGCAGCAGCAGGGCGTTGTCGTACAGCATCTTCTCGAAGTGCGGCACCACCCACTCCCGGTCCACCGCGTAGCGGGCGAACCCGCCGCCGAGCTGGTCGTAGATGCCGCCCCGGGCCATGGCGTCGGCGGTACCCAGCGCCATCAGCCACGAGGGGGTGGGCTCGTCGGCGCTCTGGAGGGGCCGGGTGCGCTCGTCGTGCGCGGTCAGGAACGACAGCAGCATCGACGGCGGGAACTTGGGCGCACCGCCGAACCCGCCCTCCGCGGTGTCGTAGTCGCGCACCAGCGCCCGCACCGCCAGGTCGAGCACGGCCGGTTCCGGCGGGGGCGCGTCGGGCAGGGAGCGGGGGGCGCCCAGGGCGTCGACGACCCGGCGGCCCTGGTCGAGCAGCTCCTCGCGCCGGGTCCGCCAGGCCTGGGAGACGCCCTCCAGCAGCCGCTGGAAGTGGTCGCGCGGGAAGTACGTGCCGCAGTAGAACGGCGCGCCGTCGGGGGTGGCGAACACCGTCATCGGCCAGCCGCCCTGGCCGGTCATGGCCTGGGTGGCCTCCATGTAGACGGCGTCGACGTCGGGGCGCTCCTCCCGGTCGACCTTGATGTTGACGAAGAGGGCGTTCATCCGTTCGGCGGTCGCCGGGTCCTCGAAGGACTCGTGGGCCATCACGTGGCACCAGTGGCAGGCCGCGTAGCCCACGGAGATGAGGACGGGCACGTCGCGGCGGCGCGCCTCGGCGAAGGCCTCCTCCCCCCAGGGCCACCATTCGACGGGGTTGTCGGCGTGCTGGAGCAGGTACGGACTGGTCGCGTCGCGCAGGCGGTTGGACATGTCCCCACTCTGCCACCCGGGCCCCGCCCCGCGGGGACGGGTGCGCCGGTCACAGGCGGGCGGCCATCGTCCCGGCGATGTCCCACGAGATCGCGGCCCGGTCGGCGTACCCGTTCTCCTGGAACCACATCGCGTCGTCCACACTGCGCACGAGGCACCACTCGTAGGCGGTCGCCGGGTCGATCGCGGCCCGTTCCGCGAACCGGCGCATCCGCCGCTCCACGGCGGCGCCGCCCGGACCGCCGTCCCGGATCTCGCTCCAGCGGTTGCGCAGCAGCGGGACGACCTCGTACGCCGGGTCGCCCGCCAGCGGCTTGGGGTCGATCACGGCCCAGCCGTCCGCCCCGCGGCCGAGGATGTTCGCGTAGTGGAGGTCGCCGTGCAGGATCGAGGGCTCCGCCGGGGGCTCCGCGAGCTCGGCGCACAGCTCCACGGCACGGGTGATCAGGGACCGCGGGCACGGTCCGCCCAGACGGTGCCAGTCGTCGGGGAACTCGCCGACCCACCGGGCGGCGGTGGCGCTCGCCCGGCGCAGACCGGGGACCGCCGGGACCCGCAGTCCGCGCAGGAGCTCGGCCGCGATGTCGAGCGCCCGGTCGATCGGGACGTCGAGGAGGACGCGGCGCTCGTCCAACCGCTCCAGGAGCATGGCGCCGGTGGCCTCGTCCAGCCGAAGCACCTCCACGGCCCCCCGGCCGGACCAGGCGCCCAGTGCGAGCGGTTCGGCGCGGGTCTCGTCGTCGATACGGCCCACCTTGAGCGCGCCCCGGCCCCCGTCCGCGGTCCGCACCGGCAGGACGACGGAGCACATCCCGTACAGGGGCGGGCCGTCCGGGGCCAGCCCCCACTTCTGGAACAGGCCGTCGACGGTCGCGGGCAGGGTTTCCACCCACTCCCGGGCCCGCTCCCCCTCCCGGTCGAGGATCATCGTCGAGAAGGCGTCCGGGATCGGCTGCGGCAACGGTCTTCTCCCATCGGAGGGGCTGCGCTATCTGCGGGTGCGGGTGCGGGTGACGTCGACCGGGTCGAAGCGCTCCCAGGTCTCGGCGACGGCCAGCGTGGGATCCAGCCCCGCGGCGATGTGCGCCCGGTACAGTGCGGCCGCGCCGTCGCCGTCGCGGCGTTCGATCAGGTCGAGCAGCCGGACGTGCTCCTCGCGCTGCTCGCGGGTGTCGCGGTGCCGGGTGAGGTGGAACAGCCACTGCACGCGGGAGTCCAGCGGCGCCATCATCTCCTGGAGCAGCGGGTTGCCGCAGGCGCCCAGCACGGCGCGGTGGAACCCGGCGTTGGCGGCCGCGGTGGCGGCGTCGTCGCCCGCCTCCAGCGCGCGGGCCGCCTCGTCGAGCAGGCCCCGCATCAGGCGCAGGTCGTCCTCGCCCCGCCTGGCGGCGGCCAGGCGCGCGGCCAGCGGCTCCAGCTCCTCGCGCACCTCGAAGAGGTGCACGATGTCCTCGCGGGACCAGCCGGCCACCATCGCGCCCCGACGCGGGACCAGGACGATGAGCCCCTCGGCCTCCAGCAGCCGCAGGGCCTCGCGCAGCGGCACCCGGGAGACGCCCAGCCCGGCGGCCGTCTCGCGTTCGGTGATCCGGTGCCCCGGCGGCAGTTCCAGGCCCATGATCCGCGCCTTGAGCTCGGCGTAGGCCCGGTCGCGCAGCGACGGGAGCGGGGAGGACGCGGACGGCATGAAACCCATCGTAGGCGCGCCCGGAGTGGTCCGGGC
>NZ_JBJJBV010000281.1:0-10291 GCF_045446735.1 Nocardiopsis protaetiae | reverse complement strand
CCCCTTCTTCAGGTGCGGTCCCTGCGCTGCCCGCGCCCCCGGGACCCGGTCAGTTCGTGGGCTCGGAGATGCGCAGCGAGAACGCCTTGATGAAGATGTCGCCGATCTCCGTCGGGTCCTCGGTCATGTACGAGGCGCCGCCGGTGGCCGCCGCGATCTGCTGGAGCGGCTCCAGGTTCTGCACGTCGGGGCCGAACGCGATGGTGATGATCGGGATCGGCCGGGACGGGCTGGCGATCGCCTCGATCTGCGTCAGCAGCTCCTCCAGCTTCAGGCCGCCGGGGTTGTCGTTGTCCCCGTCCGTCAGCATCAAGATGACGTTGTTGCGGTCGGGCCGGTAGGTCCGCGACATCTCCTGGTAGGCGGCCAGGTAGGTCTCGTACAGCGCCGTGTCGCCCTGGGGCAGCGGCTGGAGGCCGGCCAGCGCCTGGGCCAGCACGGCGCGGTGCTCGGTGCCGTCGTCCCCGGTCGCCTGGAGCTCGCGGATCGGCGCGATCTCCTGGTAGTGCAGGTTGTTGTTGACGTTGGTGGAGAACTTCCACAGGCCCAGCTCAGAGCTGGGGGAGAACATCTCCAGGCCCTGGGTGGCGGCGGCGCCGGTCACCTGCATGCGGGTCATCCCGGTGCCGGGCACCTCGGCCAGCATCGACCCGGAGATGTCGACGATCGCGAGCACGCGCGAGTCCATCTTCATCTGGTTCCAGGTGCGGGTCAGCTCGGTGATCGAACCCTCGGAGGGGGTCGGCAGCTCCTCGGGGGGCAGCTCCCGGAAGCCCTGGTCGCCGCTGAGCACGGAGGCGTCGATCTCGCCCTCGGGGCCGCGGAACCCCTCGGCGAGGATGTGGGCGCGCGCCGACTCCGCGCGGATCGCGGTGCGGAACTCCTCGGCGGCGCGGGTGAGGCGGCTGTCCTCGGTGCGGACGAGGTAGGGGTAGTCGAGGTAGTAGGTGCCGCCTTCGAGGTACTCGACCTGGACGGAGGCCTCGTCGTAGGCGGAGTTGTAGCGCCAGGCGGCCTGCTCCGACATCACCATGAGGGGCGGGGCCTCCTCGCCGCCGCCGCTGAGGGCCAGGAAGGCGGCCTCCTCGTCGGGGGAGGCGCCGCGGTGCAGCGATTGTAGGGCGGCGGTCATGGCGGCGTTGAAGGTGTCGGTGTCGGGGCTGGCCTCCTCCAGGGCCCCGGACAGCAGGTAGAGGGTGCCCAGGCCGGTGGAGCTGCGGGCCGGGTCGACGACCCGGACGGTGCGCTCGGCCGTCTCACCGGGCGCGGTGGTCGGCACGACGTCCATCCAGGTGGCGGGCTCGTCGGTGGCCTCGGAGTAGGCGGCGAGCTCGGTCACCACCAGCGGGCTGCGGGCCACGGAGGTGCCGGTGTCGGTGAGGACGGCGTCGCCGGACTGGTTCTGGACCATGCGCGGCCACACCGAGGAGTCGGGGATCCACACGTCGGAGTCGGTGTCGCCCATGGTGGCGCCGGAGCCGGTGATGCCGAAGGCGACGTTGGCCGAGTCGACCTGGCGGACCTCGACGTGCACGCACCGGCCGTCGACGGCGGTGTCGGTGAGGTTGAAGTCGCGGGCGACCGCGTCGACGGCGGGCGCCAGCTCGGGGCTGACGGCCACGTCCAGCCGGATGTCGGAGCCGCCGCAGCCGCCGGAGTTGCCGAACATGTACACGCCCACGCCGGCCAGGCCGACGACGATCACGAGGGCCGCGGCCAGGGCGGCGATGGCCCCGCCGCGTCCGCGGCGGCGCCTGGACCGACCGGAGGGTTCTTCTGCGTATCTTCCGCGGTGACGTCCCACAGCTTTCCTCACGGGGTGGTGTGTTCGGACGAGAGTCGTCCAGGGGGATGGTGCCGTTACTGGAGTGGTCCGCCGGTACCGGTACGGGTGCCGGTGCGGGGCGGATCGGTGGGCCGGGACCGGGAGGGCGTCGGCCCGACCGCAAGGGTGTTACTGGTGGGAAAGGTACTCAACCTTCCGGAGCGGGTGGAGACGGTGTGTACCGGTCCATTCCGGTCGCGCGGGGGCGTGACGCGCGCCGCGCGCCCGTGCAGCCCCCGTCACCTTGGGAGATCCGTCCGGGGGGAGGCATCCGCCTTCCGGGGAAGTGGTTCGACCGAAAACCGATTCCGATACGGAATCGAGACCGTTTTCGGTCGGACCGCATCCCCTGGGGCGGCGAGGGGATACCCCTGGTCCGTACCTGAGAAAAGCGCGTCAATTGTCGCAATTGGGGACGCAGAGGCGGCGCGAGATCGAGCTGAGGAAGATGTCGCCGATCTCGTCCGGATCGTCGGTGACGAACAGCGAGCCGCTGGTCGCCCCCGCGATGGCGCGCAGCTCCTCCCGGTCGGCCTGCTCCCCGAAGGCGATGATGAACAGGCTCACCGGCCGCGCCGGGTCGAACCGGTCCTGCAGGGCCGCCACCAGCTCCCCGTGCGACAGGTCGCTGGACCCCTCGTCCTGGCCGGCGGTCAGCAGGATGACGCTGTTGATCTTGTCCTCGTGGTAGACGGCCTGGACCTCGTCGTAGGCGGCCAGGATGTTGTCGTACAGCCGCGAGCCGCCGCCCTCCACGTCGATGGTCTGCGCGACCCCGATCAGCTCCTGGCGCCGGGTGACCTCCCGGCCCTCCTCGGCGTCGCCCAGGCGGTGCATGTCGGCGGCCTCCTCGCGGCCGGACTCCCCGTACTCCTCCGACATCAGCCACAGGCCCATGTCGGTGGCGTCGGGGAACAGGCCCAGGCCCATCAGCGCGGCCTGCCGGGCGGCCTCCATCCGGGTCTGGCCGTCGTCGCCGTTGAGGTCCTGGGCCATGTTGCCCGAGACGTCGGCCAGGACCAGGGTGCGGGAGGGCATGGACAGCCGGTTCCAGTCGGTGACCGAGGCCAGCAGGGCGTCGCCGGTGAGGTCGCCGTGCACCAGGGGGGCCGTCGCGGTGATCCCGGGCTGGGCCGCCAGGGCGCTGGACGCCTCCCCGTTCGGGTCCCGGAACCCCAGCTCCCGCAGGCGGTCGCGGTAGGTGTCGCCGCGCAGCACCTCGTACAGGTCGGCGGCGGCCGAACGCAGGGCGGGGGTGTCGGTGGTGGTGACGTAGGGGTAGTCCAGGGAGACGGTCCCCTCCCGCGGGTAGTGCGCCCGCAGCTGCGGCGCCGTCCCGGAGCGGTTCGCGTTGTAGGACACCACCGCCTGCTCGGGGACCACGATCACCGGGGCGGGGCGCGACCCGTCGCGGGCGGCCCCGGTGAAGAAGGTGGCCAGGTCGATCTCGCCGAACGCGCTGTCGGTCTGCACGTCGCGCACGAAGTCGGTCATCGCGGTGTCGGCCGCGTCCCCGCCGCCCAGGTGGCGCCGCACCGCGTGCATCACCGTCATGCCGTCGGCGCCGCGGTTGGGGTCCACCATGACCAGCGGCCGGTAGGGATCGCGCTCGCCGGGCAGCACCACGGTCCAGTCGGTCTCGTCGGGGGCGGGCATGCCCTCGGTCCCCTCCGGGGCGGCCAGCACCACGGGGGAGGAGGCCAGCGAGGGCGGGTCGGTCTCGATGCCGTGGGTGCCCCCGGCGGACATGCGGGTCAGCTCCACCCAGGCGGAGGACTCGGGCACCCACACGTGCGGGGTGATGGTGGAGTCCGCGCCGGGGCCGCCGGCCAGGGCGGTCATGATCCGGTGCGGGGCGATCTCGTCCACCTGGGCGTACACGCAGTCCCCGTTGTAGGAGGGGCGCTCGGCGTTGAACTCGGTCGCGGCCTCGCGCAGCATCGGGGCCAGGCTCTGGGTGGCCGACACCCGCAGGTAGCGGGTCTCCCCGCAGCCGAGCGCGCCGATCCCGAGGGGGACGGCGATCGCGGCCGCCACGATGAGCGCTACGACGACGGCGCTGATCCCCAGCGGCGACCGCACCAGCCGGCGGGTCGTCGCGAAGGTCGGTGAGGGAAGTCGGTGACGTCCACTGGACACGGGCACTCCGGGGCGTTGCTGCGGCCGGTCCCCACGGGGCGCGGCGGGGGGTGCGGGGGAGTCGGCGCGGACAGGGGACAGGGACACGGGGCGGGGACACGGGGTGCGGCGCCGGGCACCTCGAACGGCCGGAGAGCGAACCACCGCGCGCCCGGTGGCGTCACACAGGGTGAAAAGGGTTCATAACACCCTACGGCCTCTATGACCTGAGCCACTCTCCGCCATTGTCATCAGGACCTTACTCGTTGGTAACGCGGGAACGGAAGAGGCGGCGGGACCGGACGGGAGGGCACCCGGACCGGCTCCGCCCCCGCGGCCGACGACGGTCTCCCCCGACCCGAGTGGGGTGATCTCTTTGTTACCGTGCTCACCGGGGAGCACAGCAGTGTTCCCGTTAGGCTTAGGCCCCGCTGCAGGAGTCCGCCCCGGCACATACTCCCCATGGCCGCCGGCGCACACCGCGGAACCTCCCGTGACCGACGACCCCCGAGGGTTTTCGCATGTCCCTTGATCGTGATCACCGGCGCCGAGGATCGCTCGGCACCGCTCTGCTCGCCGGCGCGTGCTGCGCCGGCGCGGTCGCCTACGGCGTGATCGTCGGCCCGTCGATGCTGCCGCCGCAGCAGGACGTGCAGGCCGCCACCGCACTGAGCCCCGACCTGGCCGGGCTGGACACCGAGCCGGCCGGCGACGAGGCGAGCGCGCCGCGCGGGCCGATCGGCACACTGGAGATCCACGTCAGCGACCGCGACCGCGCCTGGGTGCAGACCCTGGAGTGCACCGGCGACGCCGAGGCGGACGCGCAGGCCTGCGCCGACCTGGCCGCCGTCGCCGCCGAGTTCCACGGCGAGCCCGCGGGCAGCGCCGAGCACCCCAGCTCCGGCGAGGGGACCGAGCCCACCGAGGAGGCGGCCGACTCCGAGACGATCGACGGGGTCCCGGCCGAGCCCACCACCGCCGCGCTGCCCGGCAGCGCATCGCTGTTCACCGAGGTCAGCGAGGGCACCGTGTGCACCGACAAGCTGTACGGTCCGCAGGAGGCCACGGTCGTGGGCGTGTGGGAGGGCTACGAGGTCGAGACCACGCTCACCCGCAAGGGCTCCTGCGAGGAGGCCCGCTGGCAGCGGCTGCGCCCCCTCACCGACCAGATCATGTAGCGCCCCCCGGCCGGTGCCCCGCGGCGCCGCCGCGGGATCCCCGGGGAGCGGGGAGCGGGGATAATCGTCGTCCATGCACGCCATCGAGATCGACGACCCCGAAGACCCCCGGCTCGCCGACTACACCCGGCTGCGGGACGTGAACCTGCGCCGCCACCTGGAGGCCGAGCACGGCCTGTTCATGGCCGAGGGGGAGAAGGTCATCCGCCGGGCCGCGGCCGCAGGGTACGCCCCGCGCAGCTTCCTGCTCACCCGGCGCCGCGCCGAGGCCCTGGCCGGGCTGGTCGCCGACGCCCCGCTGTACGTGGTGCCGGAGGAGACCGCCGAGCGGCTGGTCGGGTTCGACCTGCACCGCGGCGCCCTGGCCGCCTTCCACCGCAGGCCGCTGCCCTCCCTCAAGGAGGTCCTGGCCGGGGCGCGCGGCATCGTCGTGCTGGAGGACCTGGTGGACCACACCAACGTCGGCGCGATCTTCCGCAGCGCCGCCGGACTGGGCGTGGACGCGGTCGTGCTGGCCCCGCGCTGCGCCGACCCGCTGTACCGGCGGGCGGTCAAGGTGTCGATGGGCGCCGTGTTCACCCTGCCCTACACCCGGCTCGACGACTGGTACGGCGGCCTGGACGAGCTGCGCGCCGCCGGGTTCCACCTGATGGCGCTCACCCCCGGCGAGGGCTCCCTGCCGCTGCGCGCGGCGCTGGCCGGGGTCGGACCCGAACGCGGCGTGGGCCTGCTGCTGGGCACCGAGGGCGACGGGCTGTCCGCGCGCTGGCTGGAGCGGGCCGACGCCCGCGTGCACATCCCCATGTCCGGCCGCGACGTCGACTCGCTCAACGTCACCGCGGCGGCCGCGGTCGCCTGCTACGAGCTGGCCCAGCGCGACGGCGGCGTCGTGCACCGCGGCGGGGGCGGGGACGGCGCGGGGGCCGGGGCCGGGGGCTGACCGGCCCGGACACGGCCCGGGAGGTATAGCGTGGCGGCGGACGTACGCCGAGGGGGAGGACCACGCATGGCAGGCCGGGCACTCGTGCAGTGGGAGGAGAACCGCCGCAACGCGCCGCGGGCGCTCACGGTGGACATCTACGCCGGGGGACCGGCGCCGGAGGGGCTCGACGACGTCGGTTTCTACCAGGTGCCCTACGCCCCCTCCACCCAGGGCGTCGACGAGCGCCTGGACATCATCGGCCGGATGCCGAAGCTGGAGGTCCTCCAGCTGACCTCGGCCGGGTACGAGCACGTGCTGGGCCTGATCCCCGACAGTGTCACCCTGTGCAACGGGCGCGGCCTGCACGACGCCAGCACCGCCGAGCACGCGCTGTCGCTCATCCTGGCCGCCCAGCGGGACCTGCCGCGGTGGGCGCTCGCCCAGCACGGGCACCGGTGGGGTTCGGCGCCGCTGCGCTCCCTGGCCGACCGGCGGGTCGTCATCATCGGGTACGGCAGCATCGGGCAGGCCATCGAACGCCGGCTGCTGCCGTTCGAGACCGAGGTCGTGCGGGTGGCGAGCCGGGCCCGGCCGGAGGAGGACGTGCACGGCGTGGCCGAACTCCCCGAGCTGCTGCCCCAGGCGGACATCGTCGTGCTGGTCACCCCGCTGACCGAACGCACCCGCGGGCTGTTCGGCGCCACCGAGTTCGCGCTGCTGCCCGATGACGCGCTCGTGGTCAACGTGGGCCGCGGCCCGGTGCTGGACACCGAGGCGCTGCTGGCGCAGAACGGCCGGGTGCGCGCCGCGCTCGACGTCACCGACCCCGAGCCGCTGCCGGCGGACCACCCGCTGTGGGACGCGCCCGGCGTGTTCGTCACCCCGCACGTGGCGGGCGGGTCGGCGGCGTTCTACCCGCGCGCCCGCGCGTTCATGGACGCCCAGCTCGCCCGGTGGGCGGCCGGCGAGCCCCTGGAGAACGTGGTCCGGCCCGGTAGCCGTTAGGACGGGGCCGGGTTCCGGTCGGCCGCCGATCGTCGGTACCGGGGACCAGAATGGACCCATGAGGATCGCGGTGGCCGCCGACGGCGAGGGCGGCGGACGGTTGCGCCCGCTGGACGGGGACGGCCCGGAGCGGCGGGTCGACGACCTCGCCGCGGCCGTCCGCGCCGCCGAGGCGCAGGCCGGCACCGCCGCCGACCGGCCCCGCTGGGTGTGGGCCGACACCCGCGACCTCTACCCCGACCTGGTGCGCGCCGGGGTGCGGGTGGAGCGCTGCCACGACACGGCGCTCGTCGAGGCGCTGCTGCTCGGCCACGAGGGCCGCCACGGCGAACCCCGCTCCCTGGGCGCCGCCTGGTCCCGGCTGCACGGCCGCCCGGTGCCCGCCGACCCCCACGAGCCCGCGGGGGAGGGCGCGGCCGCCCAGCCCGCGCTGTTCGAGGCCGACCGCTCCACCCTGCCCCCGGACGCCGACCGGCTGGACGCCCTCGCCGAGGTCCACGCCGACCAGCGGCGCCGCCTGGCCGCCCTGCCGCCCGGCATGGACCTGCTGGCCGCGCTGGAGTCGGCCGGGGCCCTGGCCGCCGTCGAGATGTCCCACGAGGGCCTGCCCTGGCGGCCCGACCTGCACGACCGCATCCTCACCGACCTGCTGGGCCCGCGGCCCCCGGCGGGCCGGCGCCCCCCGGTGCTGGCCGACCTGGCCGCCCGCATCGGCGAGGCCGTCGGCCGCGAGGTCAACCCCGACTCCCCGGCGCAGGTCCTCAAGGCCATGGCGTGGATCGGCCACCCCGTCGCCACCACCCGGGCCCGGGAGCTGGAGACCGTCGACCACCCGGTGGTCCCGCTGCTGCTGCGCTACAAGGAGCTGTCGCGGCTGCACTCGGCCAACGGCTGGGCCTGGCGGGACACCTGGGTGGACGAGCGGGCGGGCCCGGACGGGGTGCGCCTGGGCCGGTTCCGCCCCGACTACGTGGTGGGCGGGGTCGTCTCCGGACGCTGGGCCACCCGGGGCGGCGGCGCGCTGCAGATCCCCAAGGCGGTGCGCGGCGCCGTGCGCGCCGACCCCGGGTGGGTGCTGCTGCGCGCCGACGCCGGGCAGCTGGAACCGCGCGTCCTGGCCGCCGTCTCCGGCGACACCGCCCTGGCCGAGGCCGCCGCCGAGGACGACCTGTACGCCCGCCTGGCCGTGCACACCGGCGACGACCGGGCCCGCGCCAAACTCGGCCTGATCTCCGCCATGTACGGCCAGACCGGCGGCGACGCGGCCCCGCTGCTGGCGCTGCTGCGCCGCCACTACCCGCGCGCCCTGGAGTACGTGGACTCCGCCGCCCGCACCGGGGAGCAGGGCGGGGTGGTGCGGTCCTGGCTGGGCCGCACCTCGCCCCGGCCCACCGGGTGGGAGCGGCGCACGGCCGGGCCCGACGGGGAGCGCCGGCGGCGGGCGCACGGCCGGTTCACCCGCAACTTCGTGGTGCAGGCCGGGGCCGCCGAGTGGGCGCTGGTGCTGCTGGCGTCGCTGCGGCTGTCGATGCCCGGGGCGGTGGTGTTCTTCGTGCACGACGAGGTGCTGCTGCACGTGCCCCGGGAACGCGCCCAGGAGGCCGTTCACGCGATCGACGCCGCCCGGGAGCGGGCGCGCACTGTCCTGTTCGGGGACACTCCGGTACGATTCCCCCTGGCCGTGACCGTTACAGAGGACTACGAAGGCACCCCCCGACCCCGATGACCCCCTGAGCAGCCCATATCGGGACGTCCGATATCGGACGGCGTGGGCTTCTTGCAAAGGTGTCCAGGTACACCCATTCTTGGACTCGGAACGTCATCGGAAAGGCGCGCGCCGTAGGGGTCCCCCACACCCCGGGTGGTTCAGAGAAAGGGTGAGACATCCCCGTGCGGAGCCGTAGATCTGCTTGCACCACGGCGGTCCTGGTGGCCGCCTTCACCGCGTTCGGGGCGGCTCCGGCCTGGGCCGACCCGGTCGTGGAGGACCGACCCCCCATCAGCGAACAGGTCTCCCCCGACGCCCCCAGCGGGGGCGACCCCCGCCCGGCCCCCCAGGCCACCGCCTCCCCCGAGGTCGCCGACCCCGACGACCTGGACCACAGCGCCTACGTCGCCCCCTTCCGCGAGGCGCGCAGCATCGAATACTTCGTGGTCGCCCAGAAGACCCTGCCCGCCGCGGCCGTGGACGCGGTCCGCGAGATCGACGGCGTCGAGCACGTGCTCACCGTGGACGCCGCCCGGGTCCTGGTCGAGGACCAGGCCACGTCCGTGCTGGGCGTGGACCCCTCCACCTTCCGCAACCACGCCCCCGAGCCCTCCGCCGAGTCCGACGACATCTGGCAGGGCGTCGCCGAGGGGCGCATCGCGCTGTCCAAGGACGTCGGCACCGAGCGGGAGCTGGAGGTCGGCGGCGACGTCACCGTCACCGGCGGCCGCGGCGAGGTGCCGCTGGAGGTGTGGACGCACGCCACCTCCGGCATCGCCGGGATCGACGCCCTGGTCTCCCGGGAGACCGCCGCCGCGCTGGGCATGCCCGAGGGCAACGCGCTGGTGGTGTCGGCCCCCGAGGCCGACCTGTGGGACCTGTACGAGGACCTGGGCGAGGCGCTGGGCGAGGAGGTGTCGGTCCAGCTGGTGGGCGACGCCCCCGAGCCGGCGGTGGACGGCGACGCCGTGCCGCCGACGGTCATCGAGCGGGTCATCGCCCACGCCGAGTCGCAGCTGGGCGTCCCCTACGTGTGGGGCGGGACCACCCCGGGCGTCGGGTTCGACTGCTCGGGCCTGCTCCAGTGGGCGTTCCGCGAGGCGGGCGTGGACATCCCGCGCGTCACCCACGACCAGTGGAACGCGGGCGAGCGCATCGCCTTCGAGGACATGGAGCGCGGCGACCTCATCTTCTGGCGGTCGGACCCCACCGCGCCCGACTACATCTCGCACGTGGCGATCTACCTGGGCGACGGCATGATGCTGGAGGCGCCGCGCAGCGGCCTGAACGTGCGGGTCACCCCGGTGCGCACCGCCAACTACGCGGGTAGCGTCCGCGTCCACACCTGATCGTTACGTTCCGCGAGGCGCCGGTGGGGCTCTGGAGGCTCCGGAGGAGCGGTCTGTGGCCGGGCCGTCCGTTGAGGACCTTCCGATCCTCGACGGGCGGGCGAGGACTGTGACGGAGGGGCCACTGCGCCCCCTGAAACCCATTCCCGCCCTCAAAAGCGCCGAGCACGGCAAAGGAGAAGGCTG
>NZ_JBJJBV010000280.1:0-8624 GCF_045446735.1 Nocardiopsis protaetiae | reverse complement strand
CCCCGGACGCGGCGAGGGGCCGCCCGGTGGGCGGCCCCTCGCCGCGGACGTTCCCGCCCGGCCCCTACTCGGCCTCGGTGAGGGTGATGTCCAGGCCGCCCACCAGGTCGGCGACCAGGTTGTAGACCATGGCGCCCACGGTGGACAGGGCGGTGATGAGCACGATGTTCAGCGCCCCGACCACACCCGTGTAGCCGAGCACCCGGCCGGGGGAGAACCACGCGGCGGGGTTGAGGCCCAGCTCGTCCTCGCCGCCGCCGTCGCCCTCCAGCAGGGCGTTGATCATGTTCGTCAGCTCGTCGAACACGCCCAGCATCGACAGGGTCGCGTAGATCACGGCGATCGCGACGAACAGGATGATGAAGCACACCAGCGACACGACGAAGCTGAACTTCATCACCGACCACGGTTCCACCCGGGACACGGTCAGGTGCGCCTTGCGGCTGCTCAGGGTCGCCTTGCCCGCGGCCGCCTCCTGGGGCTCGGCACCGCCCGGGGTCTGCGTCATGGTGGCCGCCTCTCCGCCGCCCGTCGGGGCCGTGTCGGTCGTCTCCACGTCCCCTGCGGGAGCGGCGTCGTTCGTGGTGGTGTTCCGCTGGTTGTCAGACATAGAAACGTTACCGCTGGACTTTCCTTGAGAGCGGGTGGTTGAAGCGACCGGGACCCGTGGGGGTGGTCCGTACCCCCACGGGTCCTATCGGGACTTAACGCGCAGTCTAGGCCTCGGGTTCGCCTTCGGCCGCGACCGTTCCATCGACCGTGTCGCCCACGGCGCCTTCGAGCTCCTCCTCGGCGTCACCGGCCTCGGCGTTGCGGGCGATGGCGACGATCTTGTTGCCCTTGTCGAGGTTCATCAGCCGGACGCCCATGGTGGTGCGGCCCGACTGCTTGACCTCTTCGGCGCCGGTGCGGATGACCCCGCCGGCGGAGGTGATCGCGAAGACCTCGTCGATCTCCGGGTCGACCATGAGCGCGCCCACCAGCTTGCCGCGGGCCTCGACGACCTTGGCCGTCAGCACGCCCTTGCCGCCGCGGTTCTGCACCGGGTACTGGTCGGAGGGGGTGCGCTTGGCGTAGCCGTTCTCGGTGGCGACCAGGACGTCGGTGGACCCGTCGCCGGGCCGGATGACGTCCATGCTCAGCAGGTAGTCGCCCTCCAGGAACCGCATGCCGATCACACCGCTGGTCGCCCGGCCCATGGGGCGCAGCGACTCGTCGGAGGCGGGGAAGCGGATCGCCTGGGCGTCGCTGGAGATCAGCAGCAGGTCGTCGTCGCCGAACACCAGGCGGGCGGCGATCAGCTCGTCGCCCTCGCGCAGGTTGATCGCGATGATGCCGGCCGCGCGCGCCGAGTCGAAGTCCTCCAGACGGGACTTCTTGACCAGGCCCTCACGGGTGGCCAGGACCATGTACGGCGCGGCCTCGTAGTCGCGCAGCGCCATGATCTGCGCGATCTCCTCGCCGGGCTGGAACGGCAGCAGGTTGGCGACGTGCTGGCCGCGCGCGTCGCGGGCGGCCTCGGGCAGCTCGTACGCCTTCGTCCGGTACACCCGGCCCTGGTTCGTGAAGCACAGGATCCAGTGGTGGGTGGTGGTGACGAAGAAGTGCTGGACGATGTCGTCCTGCTTGAGCTGGGCCCCGCGCACGCCCTTGCCGCCGCGCTTCTGCGCCCGGTAGTTGTCGATGCGCGTGCGCTTGGCGTACCCACCGCGGGTGATCGTGACGACCACGTCCTCCTCCGCGATGAAGTCCTCCATGCGCATGTCACCCTCGAACGGGATGATGTGCGTGCGCCGCTCGTCGCCGTACTTGTCGACGATCTCGGCGAGCTCCTCGCGGATGATGGTCCGCTGGCGGGTGTCCGACTCCAGGATGTCGTTGTAGTCGGCGATCTGCGCCATGAGCTCGTCGTACTCGGACGTGAGCTGGTTGCGCTCCAGGGCGGCCAGCTTGCGCAGCTGCATGTCGAGGATGGCGCGGGCCTGGACGTCGTCGATGTCCAGCAGGCCCATGAGGCCGGTGCGGGCGTCGTCGGCGGAGGCGCTGGAGCGGATGAGGGCGATGACCTCGTCGATCCGGTCCATGGCCTTGAGCAGCGCGCGCAGGATGTGGGCGCGCTCCTCGGCCTTGCGGAGCAGGTACCGGGTGCGCCGGACGATGACCTCGACCTGGTGCTTGACCCAGTGGCGGATCATCTGGTCCAGGCGCAGGGTGCGCGGCACCCCGTCGACCAGGGCCAGCATGTTGGCGCCGAAGGTCTCCTGGAGCTGGGTGTGCTTGTACAGGTTGTTGAGCACGACCTTGGCGACGGCGTCGCGCTTGAGCACGATGACCAGGCGCTGGCCGGTGCGGCCGCTGCTCTCGTCGCGCACGTCGGCGATGCCGTTGACCTTGCCGTCCTTGACCAGGTCGGCGATCTTCAGCGCGAGGTTGTCCGGGTTGACCTGGTAGGGCAGCTCGGTGACGACCAGGGTCTGGCGGCCCCGCTTGTCCTCCTCGACCTCGACCACGGCGCGCATGGTGATGGAGCCGCGCCCGGTCCGGTACGCCTCCTCGATGCCGCGCTTGCCGACGATGAGGCCGCGGGTCGGGAAGTCGGGGCCCTTGATGCGCGCGATGAGCGCGTCGAGCAGGTCGTCGTCGGAGGCCTCGGGGTTGTCGAGGAACCAGTCGACGCCCTCGGCGACCTCGCGCAGGTTGTGCGGCGGGATGTTGGTGGCCATGCCGACCGCGATGCCCGAGGAGCCGTTGACCAGCAGGTTCGGGAAGCGGGCGGGCAGCACGACGGGCTCGGAGGAGCGGCCGTCGTAGTTGGGCCGGAAGTCGACGGTCTCCTTGTCGATGTCCCGGAGCATCTCCATGGCCAGCGGGGCGAGCTTGCACTCGGTGTACCGCATGGCGGCGGCCGGGTCGTTGCCCGGGGAGCCGAAGTTGCCGTTGGGGTCGACCAGCGGCATGCGCATGGACCACCACTGGGCCAGCCGGACCAGGGTGTCGTAGATGGCGCTGTCGCCGTGCGGGTGGTAGTTGCCCATCACGTCGCCGACGACGCGGGCGCACTTGAAGAACCCGCGGTCGGGGCGGTAGCCGCCGTCGTACATCGCGTACAGCACGCGCTGGTGGACGGGCTTGAGCCCGTCGCGGACGTCGGGCAGGGCACGACCGACGATGACCGACATCGCGTAGTCGAGGTAGCTGCGCTGCATCTCGACCTGGATGTCGACCGGCTCGATGCGGTCGGTGACGCGTTCCAGCTCCTCCACGGAGGATTCCGCTCCCTCAGGGGCGTCCGGGTTGTTCGCATCCGTCACGGATGTCGATCCCTTCTACGAAGCTTCGTTGAGCTCGGTTCACTGCCCGGGGCACTCCCCGGGCCCGGTCCCTAGATGTCCAGGAAGCGGACGTCCTTGGCGTTGCGCTGGATGAAGGCGCGCCGGGACTCGACGTCCTCGCCCATGAGCACGCTGAACATCTCGTCGGCCTGGGCGGCGTCCTCCAGGCTGACCTGGAGGAGAACCCGCCGGTCGGGGTCCATGGTGGTGTCCCACAGCTCGTTGGCGTTCATCTCGCCCAGGCCCTTGAAGCGCTGGACCATGTCGCGCGGGCGCGGGTCCTTCCTGCCGGCCGCGATGCCCGCCTCGATGACCCGGTCGCGCTCGGCGTCGGAGAAGGCGTAGCTGGCGTCGGAGCCGCGCTGGTCCCACTTGATCTTGTACAGCGGCGGCTGCGCCAGGTAGACGTGGCCGAGCTCCACCAGCGGCTTCATGAAGCGGAACAGCAGGGTGAGCAGCAGGGTGCGGATGTGCTGGCCGTCGACGTCGGCGTCGGCCATCAGGATGATCTTGTGGTACCGCAGCTTCTCGGCGTCGAACTCCTCGTGGATGCCGGTGCCCAGGGCGGTGATGATCGCCTGGACCTCGTTGTTCTTGAGGATGCGGTCGATGCGGGACTTCTCGACGTTCAGGATCTTGCCGCGGATGGGCAGGATGGCCTGGTTGTTCGGGTTGCGGCCGCCCTTGGCGGATCCACCCGCGGAGTCGCCCTCCACGATGTAGACCTCGCACTCCTCCGGGTTGGTCGACTGGCAGTCGGACAGCTTGCCGGGGAGGGAGGTGGACTCCAGGAGGGTCTTGCGGCGGGTGAGGTCGCGGGCCTGGCGGGCGGCGATGCGGGCGCGGGCCGCCTGGCTGGCCTTGGACACGATGTCCTTGGCCTCGCCGGGGTTGCGCTCGAACCAGTCGCGCAGGTGCTCGTTGGTGACCTTCTGGACGAAGGACTTGGCCTCGGTGTTGCCGAGCTTGGTCTTGGTCTGGCCCTCGAACTGGGGCTCGGCGAGCTTGACCGAGATGATGGCGGTGAGGCCCTCGCGGATGTCGTCGCCGGTGAGGTTGTCGTCCTTCTCCCGCAGCAGCTTCTGGTCGCGGGCGTACCGGTTGACGATGGTGGTGAGCGCCGAGCGGAAGCCCTCCTCGTGGGTGCCGCCCTCGGTCGTGTTGATCACGTTCGCGAAGGTGTGCACCGACGAGGTGTAGGAGTGGTTCCACTGCATGGCGATCTCCGCCGACATCCCCTCGCCCTCTTCCTCGAAGGAGATGATCGACGCGTGCGCCGGCTCCTTCTTGGCGTTGATGTAGCTGACGAAGTCGGACAGGCCGTTCTCGTAGTGGAACGTCTGGACCGTGGGCCCGCCGTCGGTGTGGTCGGGCCGCTCGTCGCGGATGGTGATGGCGAGCCCCTTGTTGAGGAACGCCGTCTCCTGTAGGCGACGGGACAGGGTCTCGTACGAGTACGTGGTGGTCTCGAAGATCGAGCCGTCCGCCCAGAACGTGATCTGGGTGCCGGTCTCGTCGGTGGCCTCGCCCTTGACGAGTTCGCCCGTGGGGGCGGTCATCTCGTAGTGCTGGCGCCAGACGTGGCCCTCGCGGCGGATCTCGACGTCCAGGGCGGTGGACAGCGCGTTGACGACGGAGACGCCGACGCCGTGCAGACCGCCGGAGACCGCGTAGGACTTGCCGTCGAACTTGCCGCCCGCGTGCAGCGTGGTGAGGACGACCTCGACCGCCGGACGCTTCTCCACCGGGTGGAGGTCGACGGGGATGCCGCGGCCGTTGTCGGCCACCCGCACGCCGCCGTCGGCCAGCAGGGTCACCTCGATCGCGTCGGCGTGGCCCGCCATCGCCTCGTCGACGGAGTTGTCGACCACCTCGTAGACGAGGTGGTGCAGGCCGCGCTCCCCGGTGGAACCGATGTACATTCCGGGGCGCTTGCGGACTGCTTCAAGCCCCTCCAGAACCGTGATTGATCGAGCGTCGTAGGCCAAGTGGGTACACCCTCCTGCTGGGGACGCCTGTCGACCGCGGCCGAGCGGATGACGACGGGCCGACGGCATGGCGATCACAGGGGTCGGAATACCGCGACACCTGGGGGATCACCGCTCGCCGCACGGTCCGTCCGCCCACCCTCTCTTGGGGGCGTCTATACCGGCTACAGGCGTCTGAAGAACCACTTCCATGATACCCCGCGCGGTACGACAAAGTGGCATTGGCGGCCCTGTGCCGCATCACAGCGAACGTTCGGGGAGGGAGACGACTCCCTACACACGGGAGGGGCTTCTCGGAGTCCCGCGGGCGCTTCAGATGCCTTGGGGGGCTGATCGGTTCCGATTCTCCCCCGCCCGCCCCGTCACACCGGTGGACACGACCGGGCACCTACCCCGTGCGCCCCGGCGCAACCATCCTCACCTGCGGTTATCCACAGCCTGTGGACGGGCCGTGCCGTTGCGCGGACCGCCGGGGCACTCAACGCCGGCGGGTACCGGGGCCCTTGATCTTGATGGAGATGACGGTGCCGTCGCCGAGTTCCTCGTTGAGCCGGCGCATCAGATCCCGCACCATCGAACGCGCGTGCGCGGCCATCGTCGGCGAATCGGCCACGAGGACCAATTCGCCCTCCGAATAGCTCTCCGGGCGCAGCCTGCGGGCGTTGAACTCGCCGACGATCTCCGACCAGCGGCCGAAAACCCCGCCAATGGCGACCTGCTCCTGCCACCCGTGTTCGATCAGCCAGGTCTTGACCGCGTCCCCGAACATCTGCGGTTCGTTGCGTGACCGCATCCGGCCACGGCGGCGCGGGCCCATGCCGCGGGGGACGGCGCCGCGGTCGCGGGCCTCGGCCCGGGCGCGCGCCAGCGCCTGGCGGGCGAGGTCGGCGCCGGAGGCGGACGGGGCGGCGGGCGGGGTCGGGGGGGAAGCGGGTGGGGGGGTGTGGGAGTCGGCGCGGTTGTCCACAGGCTGTGGACGGCGGAACGCGGCGCCCGGGTCCGCCGGGGCCGGACCGCGGCGCGGATCCACAGGCTGTGGATACTGCTCAGCCACCGGTGACCTCCCCCTCGCGCACGCCGAACCGGGCACCGTCCAGCTCCGCCGGGATGTCCTCGGCGACCGCCGCCGTCACCAGCACCTGCTCGGCGTCGCGGACCCGCTCGGCCAGCCGGCGGCGGCGTTCGGAGTCCAGCTCCGCGAAGACGTCGTCGAGGATGAGCACCGGGTCGTCGCCGTCCGCCCGCAGCAGGTCGAACGCGGCCAGCTTCAGGGAGAGCGCGTACGACCACGACTCGCCCTGGCTGGCGTAGCCCTTGGCGGGCATCCCGCCCAGCTCCAGGAACAGGTCGTCGCGGTGCGGGCCCACCAGGCTCACCCCGCGCTGCACCTCGCGGTCGCGCTGCCCGGCCATCGCTTCGAGGAGGGTCTTGGCCAGGGCCGCGCGCTCGCGCGGCAGCTCACCGCCGTCCTCGGTCAGGGAACTGCGGTAGGTGGGCACCGCCGGGCCGCCGGAGTCGGTGAGCCCCGCGTAGGAGTCGCCGATCAGCGGGCGCAGCGCCTCCACCAGGTCCAGCCGGGCGGCCAGCAGCTCCGCCCCGGCCTCCGCCAGGTGGGCGTCCCAGACCTCCAGCGTGCTCAGGTCGGGGGCCGAACGCTGCCGGAACATCCTGCCCGACGCCGTCTTGAGCAGGGCGTTGCGCTGCTTGAGGACCCGGTCGTAGTCCGCGCGCACCCCCGCCATCCGCGGGGAGCGGGCCACCAGCAGGTCGTCCAGGAAACGGCGGCGCTCCCCGGGGTCGCCCTTGACCAGGGCCAGGTCCTCGGGGGCGAACAGCACCGTGCGCAGGATCCCCAGCACGTCGCGCGGGCGCCCCGCGGCGGCCCGGTTGATCCGGGCGCGGTTGGCCCGGCCCGGGTTGATCTCCAGGTCGACCAGCATGTCCCGCTCCTCGCGCACCACCCGGGCGCGCACGATGGCGCGGGCCGCACCCTGGCGGACCAGCGGGGTGTCGGAGGAGACGCGGTGGCTGCCGAGGGTCGCGACATAGCCGATGGCCTCGACCAGGTTGGTCTTGCCCTGGCCGTTGGAACCGACGAACACGCTCACGCCCGGGCCCAGTTCGACGAGGGCCTCCGCGTAGGAACGGAAATCGGCCAGTTGCAGATGGGAAACGTACATCCGGCCTTTCCTCCTGGTCAGGGGAGCGGACGGCGGGACGGGAAAGGGAGGGTGGGGCGGGGGAGGGGGATGCGCCGCGGGGCGCGTCCCGGACCCGCGCGGGTCCGGGACGGGGCGGCCGGGGTCAGCCCCGGCCGGGTGCGGTGCCGGCGGCGGGGTCCGCGGCGGGGTCGGCCGCGTCGGCGGCCCTGGTGACCGCGTGGCCGCCGAACTGGTTGCGCAGCGCCGCGACGACCTTCATCGCCGGGCTGTCGTCCTGGCGGGAGGCGAAGCGGGCGAAGAGCGAGGCGGTGATGGCCGGGGCCGGGACCGCCAGGTCCACGGCGGCCTGGACCGTCCAGCGGCCCTCGCCGGAGTCCTGGGCGTAGCCGCGCAGGCCCGCCAGGTCCGGGTCCTCCTCCAGCGCCCGGGCCAGCAGGTCGAGCAGCCAGGAGCGCACCACGGTGCCCTCGCGCCAGCTCTCGAAGGTGCCCGGGACGTCGTCCACGATGCCGGAGGCGGCCATGAGCTCGAAGCCCTCGCCGAAGGCCTGCATCATGCCGTACTCGATGCCGTTGTGGACCATCTTGACGAAGTGGCCCGCCCCGACCGCGCCGGCGTGCACGAAGCCGCCGCCCTCGTCGGGGGTGAGGGAGTCGAACACCGGCCGGGCCCGCTCGATGTCGGCGGCCTCGCCGCCGACCATGATCCCGTAGCCGTTCTGGCGGCCCCAGACGCCGCCGCTGACCCCGGCGTCGATGTAGCCGATGCCCTTCTCGGCGAGGCGGTCGGCGCGGGGGCGGTCGTCCACGTAGTGGGTGTTGCCGCCCTCGATGACGAGGTCGCCCTCCTCCAGGAGGTCGCCCAGCGCGGAGATGGTGGACTCGGTGGGCTCCCCGGCGGGGACCATCACCCAGACGACCCGGGGGGCGGCCAGCCGGGCCACCAGGGTCTTCAGGTCGTCGACGTCGCGGTCGGGGGAGGTGACGTCGAAGCCGACCACCTCGTGCCCCTTCTCACGGAGCCGGGCGGCCATGTTGCCGCCCATCTTTCCGAGGCCGACCATTCCGAGCTGCATGCTCTCGCTCCCCCTTGTACGCCGTCTGCGGGCTGGTTGTGTGACCGTGGATGGTGACCGCGGCGCG
>NZ_JBJJBV010000028.1:0-40610 GCF_045446735.1 Nocardiopsis protaetiae | reverse complement strand
CACCGCCACCGGGTTCGGGGCGCGCTTCGACATGGAGTCCGACGCGTTCCTGCTACTGGTCCTCAGCCTGGCCGCCGCCCCGCTGCTGGGCCCCTGGACCCTGGGCATCGGCGCCATGCGGTACGTGTTCGCCGCGGCCGCCCGGTGGGCGCCCTGGCTGTCGGCGCCGCTGCCGCCCGGCCGGGCCCGCAAGGCGGTGGCCGCCGTCCAGGGGGTGGCGCTGGTGGCCGCCCTGGCACCGGCGGTCCCGCCGCCGGCCGGTGCCCTGGTGGTCGCCGCCGCCCTGGCCCTGCTGGTGTGGTCCTTCGGCCGGGACGTCCGGTGGCTGCACCGCCACCGGCCCGCGGGCTGAAAGGCTGGGGGCCCGATGTCCACAAACACGACGAGGAGGACCATGGCGCGGACCGCGCGGGCGTTCTGGACCCGATCCCCCGGCCACGGGGAGATCCGCGAGGAGCCCCTGGCCGACCCCGGGCCCGGCGAGGTGCTGGTGCGCACCCGCTACTCCGGGATCAGCCGGGGCACCGAGACCCTGGTGTTCGGCGGCGGGGTCCCGCCCGGCCAGTACCGGGTCATGCGCGCCCCCTTCCAGGAGGGCGACTTCCCCGGCCCCCTCAAGTACGGGTACCTCAACGTGGGCACCGTCGAGGAGGGCCCCGCCGACCTGGTGGGGCGGACGGTGTTCACCCTCCACCCCCACCAGGACCTGTTCACCGTCCCCGCCGCGGCGGTCTCCCCCGTTCCCGACGGGGTGCCCGCCGAGCGCGCGGTCCTGGCCGGGACCGTCGAGACGGCCGTCAACGCCCTGTGGGACGCCTCCCCCCTCATCGGCGACCGCATCGCCGTGGTGGGCGCCGGCATGGTGGGCTGCTGCGTGGCCCGCCTGGCCGCGCGGATCCCCGGGGTACGGGTGCAGCTGGTGGACGTCGACCCCGGACGCGCCCGCACCGCCGCCGCGCTGGGGGTGGGGTTCGCCGCGCCCGACGACGCCGACGCCGACTGCGACCTGGTCTTCCACGCCAGCGCCACCGAGGCCGGGCTGACCCGCTCGCTCGAACTGCTCGCCGCCGAGGGCGAGGTCGTGGAGCTGAGCTGGTACGGGGACCGACGGGTCATCCTGCCGCTGGGCGGGGAGTTCCACTCCCAGCGGCTGGCCGTGCGCGCCAGCCAGGTCGGGATGATCTCCCCCGCCCGGCGCTCCCGCTACGACCACGCCGAACGCCTGGGGCTGGCGCTGCGGCTGCTCGCCGACCCGGCCTTCGACGCCCTGCTGACCGGCCAGAGCCGTTTCGAGGAGCTGCCCTCGGTGCTGCCCCGGCTGGCCGACGGATCCCTGCCCGCCCTGTGCCACCGCATCGTCTACCCGGTCGTCGACTAAAGGAGTCCCGGTGTTCAGTGTGACGGTCCGCGACCACATGATGGTCGCCCACAGCTTCCGCGGCGAGGTGTTCGGGCCCGCCCGGGCCCTGCACGGCGCGACGTTCGTCGTGGACGCCACCGTGCACCGCGAGGAGCTGGACGCCGACGGCATCGTGGTGGACATCGGCGAGTTCTCCCGGGTCCTGGCCGGGGTCGTCGGTGAGCTGAACCACCGCAACCTGGACGACGTGCCCGAGTTCGCCGGGGTCAACACCACCACAGAGTTCCTGGCCCGGGTGGTGGCCGACCGGCTGGTGGAGCGGCTGGACGCACCGGCCCGGGGACTGGCGAAGGTCACGGTGACCCTGCACGAATCCCACGTGGCGTGGGCCTCCTACGAGCGTGGGCTGTGAACGTGTTCGTGGTGCCCGAGCCCGCCGCGCCCAGCGGCGGCCACACCTACGACCTGCGCCTGGCCAAGGCCCTGGGCCTGGACCGGGTGGAGGTGCCCGGGGCGTGGCCGCGGCCGGGCCCGCGGGACCTGGCGGGTCTGGAGGGCCTGCTGGCGGGCCTGCCCGACGGGTCGGCGGTGCTGCTGGACGGGCTGGTCGCCTGCGGTGCGCCGGAGGCGGTGCTGCCCCAGGCCGGGCGGCTGCGGGTCGTGGTGCTGGTCCACCTGCCGCTGGCCGACGAGACCGGTCTGGGCCCCGCCGCGGCCGCCGAACTGGAGCTGCGGGAGCGGGCGGTGCTGCGCGGGGCGGCGGCCGTCATCGCCACCGGGGAGGCGGCCGCCCGGGACCTGGCCGCCCGCCACGGCCTGGACCGGGTGGACGTCGCCCCGCCCGGGGTGGACCCGGCCCCCGAGGCCGGGCCCGGCGACGGGACGCGGCTGCTGTGCGTGGCCTCCCCCACCCCCCGCAAGGGCCACGACCTGCTCTTCACCGCCCTGGACCGGGTGCGCGACCTGCCCTGGACCTGCGTCTGTCCCGGCCCGCCCGCCCGCGGCGGCGACGCGTGGGAGACCCTCGTCCAGCGCGGGGCCCGCATCCTGGGCGAGCGCGTGGAACTGCCCGGCCCGCTCACCGGCGCCGCCCTGGACACCGCCTACGCCACCGCGGACCTGCTGGTGCTGCCCACCCGTGCCGAGACCTACGGCATGGTCGTCACCGAGGCGCTGGCCCGCGCCGTCCCCGTCCTGGCCACCGACGTGGGCGGGGTGCCCGAGGCCCTGGGCCTGGACCCGGAGGGCGGGCGGCCCGGCCTGCTCGTTCCACCCAACGATCCGGGCGCTCTGGCCCGCGCACTGCGCCGTTGGCTCACCGACCCGCCGCTGCGGGAACGGCTTCGGCGTTCGGCCCGCCGACGGCGCACCACCTTGACAGGATGGGAGGAGACGGCCCACTCGGTGAGTGCCGTCCTCGACCGGGAGGGGACCCCGTGAGCACCGCAGACACCCAGGAGTTCACACCGCACTGGCTGGCCGCCCGCGAGGACGCCGACACCCGCGCCCGCTCGCGCGGCCCGCTGGCCGCCCTGGCCGCGCACGGCGGCGCCGTCGCCGACCTGGGCTGCGGCACCGGGGCCCTGGCCCGCTGGACCGCCCCGCGCCTGCCCGGGGTGCGCAACTGGATGCTGTTCGACCGCGACCCGCGCCTGCTGGCCCTGGCCGGCGGACAGGTCCCGGTGCCCCGGGTGGAGACGCACCTGCTGGACCTGGGCCGGCTGCGCGCCGAGGACCTGGCGGGGGCCACCCTGGTGGCCGGTTCGGCCCTGCTGGACGTCCTCACCGAGGCGCAGGTGCTCACCGTCGCCGACGCGGTCGCGGGCACCGGCCTGCCCGCCTGGTTCACGCTGTCGGTGGCGGGCCGGGTGGTGCTCACCCCGGAGGATCCGCTGGACGCGGAGGTGGCCGCGGCGTTCAACGCCCACCAGCGCCGGGACGGGCGGCTGGGCCCCGACGCCGTGGAGGCCGCGATCGACGCGTTCGCCCGCCGCGGTTACCGGGCGACGACCTTCCCCAGCCCCTGGCGGCTGGGCCCGGACCCGGAGCCGGTCACCCGGATGTGGCTGGAGGGCTGGGTGGGCGCCGCCGCCGAACAGGATCCGCGGCCGCCGCTGGAGGGCTACCTCACCCGCCGCCTGGAGCAGCTGGACGCGGGCCTGCTGGCCGTCGTCGTCCACCACGACGACCTGCTGCTGATGCCTCCGGAGGACCGCCCATGACCCTGCGCGAACCCCCGCCAGCCCCGGCCGTTCCGACCACTGCGGCCGTACCGCCCGCCCCGACCGCGCACGGCGGCACCACCGCCGCGGGCGCCACCGCTACGGGCGCCACTATCGCGGGCGCGACCGCCGTGAGGGTCACCGCCGCGGACACCACTGCCACGGGTGTGACCGTCAGCGGTGCCGCCGACGGCCTCCGCGCAGCGGCCCCGGACCCCGGTGTGCGGGAGTGGTGGCGGCGCCGCCGGGGCGCGGTGCTGCGGGCGGTGGCGGGCGCCCTCATCCTGGCCGGGGTGCTGTGGTGGTACCCGCTGGAGGCGTTCACCGCCGCGCTGGCCGTGGTGGACGCCGGCGCGGTCGCCGCGGCCCTGGCCCTGGGCGCGGTCACCACGGTGCTGTGCGCGGCCCGGTGGCGGGTGGTGGCGCGGGCGGTGGGCCTGCGCCTGTCCCCGGCCCGGGCGGTGGCCGACTACTACCTGGCGCTGCTGCTGAACGCGCTGCTGCCCGCCGGGATCCTGGGCGACGCCCACCGCGCGATCGGCCACGGCCGCGCCAACGGCGACCTGGGCCGCGGGGTGCGGGCGGTGGTGCTGGAGCGCCTGGCCGGGCAGGCCGTGCTGTCGCTGGCCGTGGCGGTGCTGGTGCTCACCCTGCCCTCGACCCTGTGGGGCCCGGGCTGGGGCACCGCGGTGCCCTCCCTGCTGCTCCTGGCGACGGCCGCCGCGCTGCTCGCCGCCCTGGCCCGCGTGCCCCGGCTGCGCGCCTCCCGCGCGGGCCGGTTCCTGGCGGCGACGGTCCGCGACGTGCGTACCGGGCTGCTGGGGCGCGCCCCGGCGGTGCTGGCGCTGTCGGCGGCGGCGCTGGCCGGGCACGTGTCCCTGTTCCTGGTGGCCGCCCACCTGGTGGGCGTGGACGCCCCGCCGCTGCGGCTGGTGCCGCTCGCGCTGCTGGCGCTGGCGGCGATGAGCCTGCCGGTGAACGTGGGCGGGTGGGGCCCGCGCGAGGCCGCCACCGCGGCGGCGTTCGGCGCCGCCGGGCTGGGCGCCGAGCAGGGGGTGACGGTGTCGGTGGTCTACGGGCTGCTGGCGCTGGTGGCGGCGCTACCGGGCCTGGCCGTGCTGGTCGCGCGCCTGTTCCAGGGCTGCCAGATGCCCGGCGGCCCGCTGCGTGAGGAAGGCCAGCGCGGCCTCCCCCTTGGCGGCGCTCGCCCGTGAGGGCAGGCCCACCACGCCGTTGACGGTGTAGGCGGCCAGGCCCAGGGTGCCCATGTGGTCGCGCTCGTCGGCGCGGTGGTCGGCCTGGGCGTGGTCGGGGCTCACCAGGCCGGGGTGGGTGTGCAGCAGCACGGAGGTCTCCAGCTCCCCGGCGTGCATGTCCTGGTCGTTGGTGGTGGTGACGCCCGCGGCGGTGCGGGCGGCCTCCCACTCGCCGGGGCCGGGGAACAGGGCCATGCGCCCGCCCGACTGCTGGACGGTGTTGGCGAGCACGTGGTTGCCGCCGTGGCCGTTGACGAGCAGCAGGGGGAGCCCGCCCAGGGAGTCGGCGATGTCGGTGACCAGGGCGTGCAGGGTGGTCGCCGAGACGCTGACGGTGCCGGGCCAGGCGGCGTGCTCGTGGGAGCAGCCGAACGCCAGCGGGGGCAGCAGCCGCAGGTCGTGGGCCTCGGCGACGCGTTCGGCCAGGGCGCAGGCGATCAGGGTGTCGGTGGTGAGCGGCAAGTGGGGGCCGTGCTGTTCCAGGCTCCCCACGGGCAGGACGGCGGCGGCGGGGGTGCGCGCGCCCTCCTGCGGTGCGGTGGTGGCGGGCGGCGGCGGGAGTTCGTGCATGCCCCCAGTATTCAGGGGGACGGGGCAGGGTCTGCGAAGGCGGCGCCCACCTCGTCCAGGACGGCGTCCACCACCTCGTCCAGGGGGCCGGTGCCCTCCTGGGTCCACTCGTGCAGGCCGTGCAGCAGCGCGGACACGAACACCGACGCCAGCAGCCCGGGGCGGCTCATCCCGGCGGGCAGGGCGCGGTCCCCCAGCAGCCCGGTCATCTCGTGCAGGAACCCGCGCTGCCCGGCCAGGCGCCGCCCCAGCAGGGCGGGGTGCTTGAGGGCCAGGCGGGTGCTCTGCGCCCACTCCCGGTCCGGCGACAGGTCGCGGGCGGCGTAGACGGCGCGGACGGTGGCGCGCAGCGCGGTCCAGGCCGACTCGTGCGCGGGGCGGGCGCGCAGGGTGGTGAGGAACTCCTCCATGTGGGCGGTGTCGCCGTACAGGCAGGCGTCCTCCTTGCCCGCGAAGTAGTTGGAGAAGGTGCGCCGGGAGACCTCGGCGCCGGCGGCGATCTCCTCCACGGTGACCGCGTCCAGGCCGTGTTCGACGACCAGGCGCAGGGCGGCCTCGTGGATGCGCAGCCGCGTCCGCTCCTTCTTGCGTTCGCGCAGTCCCGGGGAGTCGTCCATGGTGACATGTTACACGGACTGAAAAATTGCCTAGAAGGCATCTTTGCGCACCATGCATGTATGCTGATGCGCGCAGGTCAACTCCGTTTACTTTTCTTCGCAGGAGTGCATGTGAGCGCGTCACGTCCGTTATCCGACACCGCCGGGACCCGGCCGCCCGTCATGCGGTCCCTCTCCGGGCTGCTCCTGGTCCTGGGTGTCACGATGCTCAGCGGCACGATCGTCTCGGTGGCGCTCCCCCAGATCGTCGGCTCGCTGAACGGCACCCAGTCGCAGTACACCTGGGTCGTCACCGCCGCGCTGCTGGCCTCCACCGCCTCCACGCCCGTCTGGGGCAAGCTCGCCGACCTCTTCGACAAGAAGCGGCTGCTCCAGATCTCCATCGTCATCTTCATCGTCGCCTCGCTGCTGTGCGGCCTGGCGCAGACCACCGGCCAGCTCATCGCCTTCCGCGCCCTCCAGGGCCTGGGCATGGGCGCCTCCCAGGTCCTGGTCCAGGTCGTCATCGGCAGCCTGGTCAGTCCCAAGGAACGCGGTAAGTTCAACGGCTACATCGGCGCCATCATGGCCGTGGCCACCGTCGGCGGCCCCCTCATCGGCGGCGCCATCACCGACATCTCCTGGCTGGGCTGGCGCTGGTGCTTCCTCATCGGCGTGCCGTTCATGCTCGTCGCCCTGGTCGTCCTGGCCCGCACCCTGCACCTGGAGGACGTGCGCCGCCCCGACACCAGGGTCGACTACGCGGGGGCCACCCTCATCGCCGCCGGGGTCAGCGTCCTGCTGCTGTGGATCACCTTCGTCGGCGGGGACTTCGCCTGGATCTCCTGGCCCAGCGCCGCCATGGTCGGCGGGGCCGCGGCCCTGCTCGGCCTGGCCGTGTGGGTCGAGTCCCGGGTGGCGGAGCCGGTCATCCCGCTGCACCTGGTCGTGCGCCGCGAGACCGCCGTCGCCATCCTGGCCAGCGTCGCCGTGGGCATGGCCATGTTCGGCGGCGCCGTGTTCCTGGGCCAGTACTTCCAGCTGGCCCGCGGCTACTCGCCCACCGAGGCCGGGCTGCTGACCATCCCGCTGATGCTGGGCGTCCTGGTCTCCTCCACCGTCTCCGGGCGCATGGTCTCCCGCTCCGGCCGGGTCAAGTCCTACGTCATGACCGGGTTGGTCACCCTCACCGCCGGGTTCCTCCTGCTGTCCACCATCGACGCCCACAGCTCCCTGGTGTACGTGGGCGCGGGCATGGCGCTGGTCGGCACCGGTGTGGGCCTGTCCATGCAGAACCTGGTGCTGGTGGTGCAGAACTCGGTGCCCCTGAGCGAGCTGGGCGCCGCCAGCGGCGCCATCACGTTCTTCCGCTCCCTGGGCGGCACCATCGGCGTGTCCGTCCTGGGCGCCGTCCTGGCCAACCGGGTCGCCACGAACATCACCGAGGGCCTGACCGCTGCCGGGGTGGACGCCTCCGGGGCCGCCGCATCCGGCAGCGGCACCCTCAACCTGGAGGCCATGCCGCCGTTCCTGCGCGACATCGTCGCCGACGCCTACGGCTCCGCCACCGGCGACATCTTCCTCGTCGCCACCGGCATCGCCGTGGTGGGCGTGCTCGTGGGCATCCTGCTGCCGCGGGTGCGCCTGCGCGACAGCCTGGACCTGCCCGAGCCGGTCGGGCAGGTCATCGCCGAGGCGGAGGAGGCCGGCACCTCGGACACCGGCACCGCGGGAACCGGCACCGCCGGGACCCGCCCGGCCACCGGCTGAGACCACCGGCCGAAACCACCGTGAAGCGCCCCGCCCCGGACCCCGGAGCGGGGCGCTTCACCGTTCGCAAAGCCCGACGGGGCAAGGGATTGCGCATTCGCATAACGGGTAATCTCGTGACGCGTCCTCCCCGGAGGAAAAAGGCCCCTCATCGGCACCGACCTGCCCACCGCCAGCAACACCATAAAGTGGCGCAGCGACTCGCACCCGACGCCCGCGTCGTCTACGTCGACAACGACGCGCTCGTCCTCGCCCACACCCTGCTGAAGGACACCGATTGAGGGCGCCACCCGGTTCATCGGCGCGGACCTGCGCGAGATCGACACCATGTCGGCCGCCGCCCGCGAGACCCTCGACTTCAACCGGCACATCGGCCTCACCCTCATGGGCACCATGGGCCACTTCGGCGACGTGGAGGAGACCCTCGGCATCGTCCGCACCTACTTGACATCCTCCCCCGCCTGAAGACGGGGGATTCCGGCTGACTCCGACTCAGGTCGAGTTGGAGTCACCGAGGTTCACGGACGCTCGACCGCTGGTGCGGTGTCGTCCCTCCGGCACAGGCCTCAGGGCCCGAGGTGGGGAGGCCCGCCCTGTCCTGCCGCGACGTTGCGTGAGGCGTTGGTGTCGGCGTTGCAGGTGAAACCGCAGCGGGAACAGACGAACTCGGCTTGGCTCTTGCGCGAGTTCTTGTCGATCCACTGGCAGTCGCTGCACCGCAGACTCGTGTACTGGGGTGGGATATCCTCCACCCGACCAGGGGCTTGTGCCCGGTCCGCGCCCGGAGCAGCCCCCACCCCTGGGCGAAGACCACCCGGTTCAACCCCGCCTTCTGCGCGACCCGCCTGCCCGGCTCCTCAACGGTGCCGCGCGCGGAACGGGTCATGTTCTTGATCTTCAGGTCTTCGAACCGGATCGTGTCGAACGAGCGCGCGAGCGTGGTGCTCGTCTTCTCGCACCAGTCCTTACGCCGGTTGGCCTCACTCTCCCGCAGTCGAGCGACCTCGGCATGCGCGGCCCTGCGCTGCGGGCTGCCCTTGGGCGCGCGGGCCGCGCGCCGCTGGTATTTGCGCACCTGTGCACGCTCCCTGGCGGTGAGCTGCGGGCAGTTCAAGGTGCGACCGTCCGACAGGGCTGCGGTAATGACCACGCCCCGGTCGATCCCGACCAAGCTGCCGTCACCGGGGGCGTCGACCGGGTCCGGCACGACGGCGAAGGACACATACCACCGCCCGGCCCGGTGGGTGACCCGGAACGTCTTGGCGTCAGGGAGGGCCCGGCGGGTGTTGCGGAATTTGACCCACCCGCATCCAGGGACCTGGATCTGTGCCCACTTCTTGTTGAGCTTCTCGACCCGTACCTGCCGGGACACGACCTGTTTGCCCTTGGCATTGAGCACCGCTTCACCGTCGGCGGTCCAGGCGGGGGCCCGGCCGGTGCCGATGACCCGGAACCCCTCGTGCCGGTACTTTTTGCGCCTGCCGGGATAGCCGTGGCTGCCGTTGAAGAAGTTGGCCAGAGCCTGGTCGAAGTCGCGCAGCGCCTGCTGCTGCACCTCGGCGTTACCCGAGGCCACCCACACGAAATAGTCGGCCTCCTCCGTGGTGAGGTCACCGGTGGGGGTACGGCGGACATCGGCGAGCATCGCCGCCATCCCCACATAGCGGACCGGCTTGGTGGTGCGGGCACCGCCCTTGCGGTAGGTGGAGTTGACCTCCCACGCCAGGTTCCAGGCATGCCGCGCCTGCGCGCAGTGGCCGAACATCACGGCCTCCTGCGCGCGGGTGGGATACAACCGGAACCTGGAAATGGTCTCATTGTAGTCCGATAATGGGACCATGAAGCATGTGAACCTCAGACTTCCCGACGACCTGAACGACAAGCTCAAGGAAGCCGCCGCCCGTGACGACCGGTCCGTGAACTCCTACCTTGTCGCCCTCATACGACGAACCGTCGAACAGCAGGGTGCGCCGGATTCCCGGAGGGAATCCAACTGACCTTGTCCTGTTTCACAGGAGACCGTATTCACCCCCGACTCGAAGGCGCCCTGCGAAAAACCCAGATGGACGCGCTGCCCCCGGGCAGCTTCCTGGCCGTCTGCGACGGGGTCGAGGCCCACCTCGAACCCGTCCAGGAGGAGAACCTCGCCGAGGCCATGGAGCTGTGGCAGCAGGGGGTGGCGCAGAACTACCACATGTGCTCGGTGGAGGACTTCACCCGCTACTTCGACGGTTTCGAGCTCCTGGACCCGGGCGTGGTCACGGTGATGCGCTGGCGCCCCGAGCCCGCCGAGATCGGCGACATCCGCGACCTGCCCCAGTACTGCGGCCTGGCCCGCAAGCCCTAGGGATCCCCGGGGACGGGCCGCCGCCGACCGGGCGGCGGCCCGTCACACGCCCGCCGCGCCGGGGAGCCCGCCGAACGTCGCAGGCGCGGGTTACGGTGGGCCCGCGCCCGGCGTCCGGGACCGGGCGCCCGAACAGCGGGAGCCCCCCCATGGCCGAGCTCGTCCACTTCGTCCACCAGTCCCTCGACGGCTACATCGAAGGCCCCGACGGGGAGTTCGACTGGCCCCTCATGGGGCCGGAGCTGTCCGAGGACTCCCGCGCCCTGAGCGAGCGCGCCGACGCCTACCTCTACGGCCGCGTCGTCTGGGAGATGATGTCGTCCTTCTGGCCCCACGCCGAGGACTTCTCCGACGACCCCCACGACCTGGCCTACGCCCCGCTCTGGCGGGCCAAACCCAAGGTCGTGGTGTCGCGCACCCTGGACAAGGCCGACTGGGACGCCCGCGTCGTCGACGGCGTCGAGAAGGTCGCCGACCTCAAGGCCGCGGGTGAGGACCTCGTCCTGTTCGGCGGCTCGTCCCTGGCCGCCGACCTCACCCGCCACCACCTCATCGACGAGTACCGGGTCTTCGTGCACCCGGTCGTCCTGGGCGGCGGCAAGCCCACGTTCCCCGACTCCGTCGGGCGCCTGGGCCTGACCCTGGTGGAGTCCCGGGTGTTCGACTCCCAGGTCGTCCTGCTGCGCTACCGCCGCGCCTGACCGCGGCGCGGTGCCTGACCTCGGCGGGGCGACGGAGCCACCCGGGGACCCACCGCCGCGTTCCACCGCGCCAGGAAGCCCGCCTCCCGCAGCGGCGGCGCCACCGGGGCGGCCGCCTCGCCGTAGGGGCCCTGCTCCAGCAGCCGCTTGACGTGCTCCCCGTACCGGGTGCGCCCCGACGGCAGGCACATCCCCCAGGCGGCGACGCCGACCACGACGATGCCCGCGACGGCGAGCGGCTCCAGGTCCCAGCCCAGGCGTCCGGCCACGGGGAACGCCACCAGCAGCGCCGCGGCCAGGGGGAGCAGGGCGAGCACCGACCGCGCCCACCAGAGCGCGGCGGAGGTGTACACCCCCGCGTTCCGGCCCTCGTGCTCGAACGCCTCCCGCAGGCCCCGCACCCGCTCCTCGGTCAGGAACGCCGCGAGGGCGTCCACGCCCACCGGCCCCGGACCGGCGCCGAACACCGCCTCCAGGAGGCCCGCCTGGACGGGCGAGGCCGGCGGGACCCGCGGGTCGCGCTGGAAGACCGGGGCGCCCTCGCCGGGTCGGCCCCCGTGCGCGGTGACGGCCCCGGAGCGGAGCAGGTCGTCCAGGACGGCCAGGAGTTGCCCCGCCGAGAGCGACCCCTCCACGAGGTGCCCGGCCAGCGCCCGGGACAGGCCCGGCGGCGGGCCCTCGCCGGCGTGCGCGGCCAGGCGGCGCCGCTCCCAGCGGTCGTGGACCGACAGCAGCAGGAAGGCCGCCACCAGGGCGGCGGCCAGCGCCCCGGCCCCGCTCCAGGTGATCCAGCCCGGCAGCGGCACCCACCGCGTGTCCGTCCGTGCGGGTGCCACCCGGTCGGCGGGCACCACCGCCTGCACCCGCAGGAACCGGCCCGCGCCCAGGTCGGCGTGGGAGAACGTGTGCGTCCCGGCGTCCACGCGCTCGCCGGCGTCGCACGCGCTCGGGAACCTGGCGCTGCCGTCGTGGAAGCAGTGGGCCCGCACCGTCTCGGGGGCGGTCAGCGAGACCCGCACCGACTCGACCGGATACCCATGGGAGCCCTGGACGAAGTCCCAGGTCAGCGTGGTGCCCTCGGGACCCTCCTCGGGCAGCCCCTCCAGGGTGTAGGACAGCACGTAGGTGCGCTCCCCGGTGGCCGGGGCCCCGGGTTCGCCCGCCAGCAGGGAGTGGCGGCCGCGGTGCTCTCCCTGTTCGATGATCCGCACCGGCGCCCCGGAGGGGTCCGACACCTCGACGTCGCGGATCCGCGCCACGTCGTAGCGCAGGTTGTGCTCGTTGACCGCCAGCGGGATCTCCCGGTACAGGCCCGGGGCCGCCTCGGCGCCGAAGTCCTGCACGACGGTCTCGGTGACGTGCAGGGCGCCCTCGCCGTCCAGGACGGCGTCCACGGTGAGCGAGCGCACCACCGGCCCGCCGTCCTCCGGCGCCGCGCACGCGGTCGGCGGTAGGGCCAGGGCGGCGGCCGCCAGGAGCGCGCGCGTCCGCTTGAGGCGCAGGGGCATGGGGGTCCTTCACGACGGGGGACGGGGAGAGGGGATCACGAAACACTAGCGACCCCTCGCCCCCGGCCGGGACCGCCCCTGCCCTCGGCCGCCCGTCCCGGCCACTCGCCTCAGCCGCCCAGGGCCATCCGCACGCCCAGCGCCAGCATGACCACCGCGATCACCCCGTCCAGCACCCGCCAGGCGCCCGGCCGGGAGAACACCGGCCGCAGCAGCCGGGCGCCGAACCCCAGGGAGAAGAACCACAGGAAGCTGGCGGTGACCGCGCCGGCCGCCCACCACCAGCGGGCGCCGTCGTACTGGTTGGCCAGGGAGCCCAGGAACAGCACGGTGTCCAGGTACACGTGCGGGTTGAGCCAGGTCAGCACCACCGCGGTGGCGATGGCCGCGCCGCGCCCCACCGCCTCGCCCGCGCTCGCGCCCGCCTCCAGCGCCCCGCCGCCCGGGCGCAGCGCCCGCCGGGCCGCCAGCACCCCGTACACGAGCAGGAACCCGGCGCCGAGCACCCGGACCACCGCCACCAATCCCGGCAGGGCCGTGACCACCGCGCCGATGCCCAGCACGCCCAGCGTGATCAGCAGGGCGTCGGACAGGGAGCAGACCAGGACCACCGGCAGGACCGTGGCGGTGCGCCCGGCGATGCCCAGGCGCAGGACGAAGGCGTTCTGGGCGCCGATGGCGATGATGAGGGCGAGCCCGGTACCCAGGCCGAGCACCGCGGGGAGAAGAGTCGCGTTCACAGGGGGAACGCTAGGACCGCGCCCGTGTGCAGTAAAGCTAAACTTTCTTAGAACCCCTAAGAGAGGCTTAATATGCCTTTTCAGTTCGAGCACCTGCGCACCCTCACCGCCCTGGTGGACGAGGGCACCTTCGAGGCCGCCGCCCGGGCCCTGCACGTGACGCCCTCGGCGGTGTCGCAGCGGGTCCGGGCCATGGAGCAGGCCGTGGGCAAGGTGCTGGTCCGGCGCACCACGCCGGTCACCACCACCCCCGCCGGGGACGTGGTCCTGCGCCACGCCCGGCAGGTCCTGGTGCTGGACGAGGACGTGCTGGGCGAGCTCGGGGCCGACGACGGCGACCGGCTGCTGCCGGTGGCGGTCAACGCCGACAGCCTGTCCACCTGGTTCCTGGAGGCGCTGGCCGTCGTCACCGAGGAGTTCGCGGTGGCGTTCGAGGTCCACCGCGAGGACGAGGAGCACACCACGTCCCTGCTGCGCTCGGGAACGGTGATGGCCGCGGTCACCTCCACCCCCGAGGCGGTCCAGGGCTGCACGGTGGAGGGGCTGGGCACCATGCGCTACCTGGTGGTGTGCACCCCCGAGTTCAACGACCGGTACCTGGACGGCCGCGGCGACCACGGGCTCCTGGCGCGCTCGCCCATGCTGAACTTCGACCGGCGCGACGACCTCCAGGACCGGTTCCTGCGCGAGGTGCTCGGCCACGAGCCGCGGGGGCCGCGCCACTACATCCCCGCCTCGCAGGACTTCGCCCGCGCCGTCCACCTGGGCATGGGCTGGGGCGCCGTACCCGAGGGGCAGTGCCGGGAGGCGCTGGCGGCCGGGGAGCTGGTCCCGCTCGCCCCCGACCACCCGGTCGACGTCCGCCTGTACTGGCAGCGCTGGAACCTGCGCTCCCCCGCCCTGGACCGCCTCACCGAGGTGGTCCGCCGCCACGCGGCCGCCCGCCTGCACCCCCTCTGACGCGGGTCAGGCGGAGCGGAGGCGGTCGCGGAGGGTGCGCGCCACGCGCGCCATCAGCGCCTCCGCCCCGGGCTGGTAGACCGCCGGGACCCGCGACTCGGTCAGGGCCGCGACGGCGAACACCGCGCCGTCGGCGTGCTCCACCACCCCCACCTCGTGGCGCAGGTTGAGCAGGCTCCCCGTCTTGGACGACCAGGTCGTCGCGTCCGACACGAAGTCCGGGGCCAGCCGGTGCCGCAGCACGTTGTTCCCCATCAGCCCGCGCACCCGCGCCGCCACCTCCGGGTGGATCTTGGACGGCGTCCACAGCGCCTGCAACAGGTCGGTGAAGGCCCGCGCGGTCCCCGTGCTCGCCCGCGCCACGTCCAGCTGCGGGATCCGGTGCCCCCGCCCCGCCGTGCCCGCGTCGATCGCCAGGCTGTGCGCCAGGTGCCCCTCGTCCGGGTCGAGCCGGTCCACCACCGTGTGGTGCAGCTCCCCCATCGCGTGCCGGACCGTGATGCCCGCGATCCCCGCCGCCCGCAGCGAGGCGGCCACCCGCTCCGGCGGGGTCAGCGCCAGCAGGGCGTCGGCGGCGGAGCCGTCGCTCAGGCAGGTGCTCAGGTACACCAGGTCCTCCAGCGCCACCCGGGCCGGGTGGCGGAACCGGGAGATGCCGATGGGCCCGGACGTGGTCACCCGCCCCGGGTCCACGAGGACCTGCTCGGCCCCGTCCAGCTCCCCGGCCTGCACCCGCTCCAGCACCGCGATGGCCAGCGGCACCTTGACCAGGGACGCCGAGGGGAACTCCACCTCGGGGTCGATCCCGATCTCGTCCCCCGTCCGCAGGTCCCGCACCAGGAACGACCCGCGCAGGCCGCCCTCTTCCAGCTCACGGCGCAGCCCGCGCAGCAGGGCGGTGGTGGTGGCGACGTTCACGGGGTCCTCCCGGGGTCGGGGACGGCGGCGGTGCCGGGGGCGGGATCGGGGTCGGCGTCCAGGCAGTGGGCCAGGGCCGCGGCCAGCGGGGCCAGCAACCGCTCCGCCTCCTCCGGTCCCTCGGCCACCAGATCGTAGCCGCGCTCCACCACCGGCTCCCCCAGCGCGCACCAGTACAGTCCCAGCGCCTCCGCCTGTCCCGCCGGGCACAGCAGCAGGTCGTCGCGGGCCAGCACCTCCGTCGCCGCGTCCGCCAGGGACGACGCCACCAGCACCTGCCCGGGTCCCAGCCCCAGGGCGTCGCGCGCACGCAGCAGGGGGTCGCGCACGTGCGGCACGTCGTCCTCGGGCTGGATCCACAGCCGGCGGCCGCCGCCCGCGCGCTCCCCGCGCCCCACCCGCAGCGTCTCCAGGTACAGGGTCCGCACCTGCGGCGCCGCCGCCGAGCCCACCCCCAGCGGGACCCGCCACGCGGCGCCCGCCGCGGGCACCGCGGCCACCGCCGCCCGCACCTCCCGGTCGCGCAGCGCCGCCGCCCGCACCGCGGGCGGTCCGGGCCGGAAGTCCAGCCGCAGCCCGGCGTCGCGCCCGGCCGCGCCCAGCGCCGCCAGGTCCCGGGTCGCGCACGTCTCGGGCACCGCCAGCCGCAGCGGGCTGTGCCGGGCGCGTTCGGCGTCGTACTCCAGCTCCTCCGCCAGCCGCACCAGGCGCCGCGCCGCGGGCAGCACCTCCCGCCCGAACGGCGTCAGCACCGCCCGGCGCGTCGACCGGTCGAACAGCAGGCCGCCCAGGTGGCGTTCCAGCGCCGCCACCCGGCGGCTGGCCACCGGCTGCGGAATGCGTGCGGCGGCCGCACCGGGGGTGAAACCTCCCCGGTCACTCACGTACACGAAGGCCCGACAGGCACCGACCAGATCCATGAACCGAGATTATGCCCGGAACGCATGGAAACGGCGGTTTCCGTCTTGGACGGCATGAGGTCCCGCGGGACAGACTGCCGATGAGGCCGCACCGGCCCGGCGTCCCCGGACCCGGCACGTCCCCATCCGCAGATGAAAGGCACCACTGATGCTCACCCGCACCGGCCTGCGACCGGCCGCCGCCACCCTGGCGCTGCTGGCCCTGACCGCCTGCACCACCCCGGCGGCCGAACCCCAGAGCGCGGCCGCGCCCTCGGCGGCGCCCTCCGCCGACGCCGGGTTCGCCGCCCTGGAGACCGAGTACGAGGCCCGCCTGGGCGTCTACGCCATCGACACCGGCACCGGCGAGGAGATCGCCTACCGGGCCGACGAGCGCTTCGCCTACGTCTCCACCCACAAGGCCCTGTCCGCGGGGGCGCTGCTCGCCGAACTCGACCTGGAGCAGATGGAGGAGGTCGTCACCTTCACCGAGGACGACCTGGTGGAGTACTCGCCCATCACCGAGCAGCACGTGGACACGGGGATGACCCTGATGGAGGTCATCGACGCCTCCGTGCGCTACAGCGACAACACCGCGGGCAACCTCACCCTGGACGCCCTCGGGGGCATCGACGGGTTCACCGAGGACCTGCGCGCCATCGGCGACGAGGTCACCGAGCCCGCCCGCTACGAGACCGAGCTCAACGAGGCCACCCCGGGCGACATCCGCGACACGAGCACCCCGCGGGCCATGGCCACCAGCCTGCGGGCGTACACCCTGGGCGACGTCCTGCCCGAGGACCGCCGCGAGGTGCTCATCGACCTGCTGGTCCGCAACACCACCGGCGACGCGACCATCCGCGCGGGCGTCCCCGAGGGGTGGATCGTCGGCGACAAGACCGGCTCGGGCGGCTACGGCACCCGAGCCGACATCGGGCTGGTGTGGCCGGAGGAGGGCGCCGACCCGATCGTGATCGCCGTGTACAGCTCCCAGGACGCCCAGGACGCGGAGCCGATCAACGAGATCCTGGCCGACGCCACCGAGATCGTGGTCGACGAGCTGGGCTGATCCCCCCGGGGGGTGCGGGGCGTCCCAACGGCCGCCCCGCACCCCCTTTCCGCCACCCTCCGAGCACGAAGGGATACCTCACGTGATGGAACTCTCCGTCCGCCACCTGGCCCCGGCGGCCCTGGCGGTCCTGCTGCCCCTGGCCGGCTGCGGGGGCGCCGACCCGGAACCGGCGGCGGCGCCGTCCTCGCCGCCGTCCGCCTCCGTGGCCGCCGTCGACGTCTCGGCGGAGCTGGCCGCCCTGGAGGAGGAGTTCGACGCCCACCTGGGGGTGTACGCGATCGACACCGGCACCGGGGCGGAGATCGCCCACCACGCCGACGACCGGTTCGCATACGCATCCACCCACAAGGCCCTGTCCGCGGGCGCCGTCCTGGAGCGCAACACCCTGGAGGAGATGGAGCGGGTCGTCACCTTCACCGAGGACGACCTGCTGCCGTGGACGCCCGTCACCGAGCGGCACGTGGACTCGGGCATGACGCTCCTGGAGGTCGCCGACGCCGCGGTCCGGTACAGCGACAACACCGCGGCCAACCTGCTGCTGGAGGAGCTGGGCGGGCCGCAGGGGTTCGAGGACGCGCTGCGCGGGATCGGCGACGAGGTCATCGAGGCCGAGCGCTGGGAGCCGGACCTGAGCGAGCACACCCCGGGCGAGGTCCGCGACACCAGCACCCCGCGGGCGATGGCCGCCAGCCTGCGGGCGTACACGCTGGGCGGCGTCCTGCCCGAGGACCGCCGCGAGGTGCTGGTGGACATGCTGCTGCGCAACACCACCGGCGACGCGACCATCCGCGCGGGCGTGCCCGAGGGCTGGATCGTCGGCGACAAGACCGGCGCGGCGAACCACGGGACCCGCAACGACATCGGCCTGCTGTGGCCGTCGGAGGGGGACGACCCGATCGTGCTGGCGATCATGTCCAGCCGCGAGGCCCCGGACGCCGAACGCCGCGACGAGCTCATCGCGGCGGCCGCGGGGGTCGTGGCGGAGGCCCTGGGCTGAGGTGTGCGACCGGGAGCGGCACGGCCTTGGCATCGGTCAGATTCTCTGCCTGATTTGGCCAGAGAGACTGAATACCAGGATGCCTCCCGATCGGAGCACCGCCACTCTTTTCCATCCCTTCATACGCCGCCGGAAAACCCGCGGCCGATGAAACCGGGGCCGTGGAGGGCACCCGGCGCCACCGCCGCCCGGCGCTCTCCCGCGGTCCGACCGGCGGTCCCGGGTCCGCGGCCCTCCCCGGCCCCCGGGGAGGGCCCGCAATCCACTTGACGGTGCGGCGGGGGTTCGTGTGTATTGGGGCGTCGGTTCCCGTTCGCACCCTCGGGGCGCCGCACTCCCGGATGCACGTCCACCGTCATCGCCGGGCGCCGCCGCGCGCCCGCTCCTCGGAAGAGGCCCCCTGTGAACGGCATCGACCTCGACGCCCCCGTCATCTCCCGCCGCGGCCTGACCATCGCCGCGCCGCTGCGCACCGTGTGGGGCCTGCACGCCGCCCACACCTCCTGGCCGGACTGGCACCCCGGCATCGACGAGGTGCTGGGCGCCGAGCCCGAGCTGACCCCGGGGATGACCCTGCACTGGCTCGTCGGCGACTCCGACATCGTCTCCACGGTCCACGAGGTGGTGCCCGAGCGGCGGACCCTGTGGAGCGGGACGAGCTTCGGCACCACCGGGGTCCACGCCTGGATCTTCACCCCCGTCGACGGCGGGGTGCGGGCCGAGAGCCAGGAGTCCTGGAGCGGTGAGCGGGTGCTCGCCGACGTGGCGGCGGCGCAGCGGGATCTGGACGCCGCCCTGGACGCCTGGCTAGGCCACCTCAAGGCGGCCGCCGAGGCCGCCTGACCCTCCGCAGGCACCCCGCAGGACCGCCCTCGTGAGTTGAAGGGCGGTCCTTTTTGCGCTTAAGGTTACCGAGTAACCCGGTTACCGGGTAACTCCTCGAACGAACCCGGAGGTCCACGTGCCGGTCAAGTACGGGCTGCTGGCGCTGCTCTCCCGCGCCCCCGCCACCACCTACCAGCTCAAGAAGGACTTCGACCTCACCACCGGCCGCACCTGGCCGCTCAACATCGGCCAGGTCTCCACCACCCTGCGCCGCCTGGAGCGCGACGGCCTGCTCGAACGCGACGGCGGCACCGCGGACGGCACTACGGGCGACGCCGCGGCCGAGCCCTGGCGCCTCACCGACGCCGGCCGCGACGAGCTCGCCCGCTGGTGGCTCAGCCCGGTGTCCCGCAAGCACCAGGGCCGCGACGAGCTGATGGTCAAGCTCACCATGGCCGTCGTCGTCCCGGGCGTGGACGTCACCGCCCTGGTGCAGCGGCAGCGGTCGGCGATGCAGCGGCTGCTGCACGACGTCACCCGCGCCCGGCGCGCGGTCGAGCCGGGCGACCTGACCGCCCGGCTGGTGCTGGACCACCACATCTTCGCGACCGAGGCCGAACTGCGCTGGCTGGACGCGGTCGAGGGCGAGGTGGCCCGCGCGGGCCTCGACCTGCCCGCCGCCCCCGCCCCCGCCGACGCCCCCACCGGTACCGACGCGCCCTCCGAGGTGAACCGATGAGCCGACCCTCCCCCGCCCCCTCCCCGGCCGACGCCGGCACCCCCGACCCGCCCGCCCCCGTCCTCGCCCTGTCCGGGGTGACCCGGGTCCACGGCGAGGACGCCCGGCGCGTGAGCGCCCTCGTCGACGCCGACCTGGTCCTGCACCCCGGCGAGTTCGTCGCCGTCATGGGCCCCTCCGGCTCGGGCAAGTCGACCCTGCTCCACCTGGCCGGCGGCCTGGACGCCCCGACCTCGGGCCGGGTCCTGGTCCAGGGCACCGACCTGGGCACCCTCTCCGCCGCAGACCGGGCCGTGGTGCGCCGCCGCTCGGTCGGCTACGTGTTCCAGGACTTCAACCTGCTGCCCGCCCTCACCGCCGCCGAGAACGTCGCGTTCCCCCTGGAGCTGGACGGCCTGGCCGCGCGCAGAGCCCGCCGCGCCGCCCTGGACGCCCTGGCGGAGGTGGGCGTGGCCGAGCTGGCCGACCGCCGCCCCGAGGACATGTCCGGCGGGCAGGCCCAGCGCGTGGCGATCGCCCGGGCCCTGGTGGGCCCGCGCCGCCTGCTGCTGGCCGACGAACCCACGGGGGCGCTGGACTCGGCGACCGGGACCGCCGTGCTGCGGCTGCTGCGCGACCGCGCCGACGCGGGCGCGGCGGTGCTGATGGTCACCCACGAGGCGCGGTTCGCCGCCTGGGCGGACCGGACGGTGTTCCTGCGCGACGGCCGGATCATCGACGAGACCGGCCCCTCCGACGCCGACGAGCTGCTGGGCGGTGCCCGGTGACGCTGGAGTCCCCCCGCGGGCCGGCGGCCCGCTGGAACCGGTGGCGCCCCCTGCTGCGGCTGGCCGCCCGCGACGCGGCCCGCCACCGCGCGCGCACCGCGCTGGCCTCGCTCCTGGTCTCCCTGCCGGTGGCCGCGCTGATCGCGGGCACCTCCCTGACGGAGTCGGGGCCGCCCGCCCGGGAGACCGCGCTGGCGGGCGTCCCGGACGGGGCGCAGGCGGTGGTGACCGCCACCGCCGTGCACCGCACCGGCGAGCCGTTCCCGCAGCTGCCCGAGGGCGCGCCGGGCCCGTGGGCCGACGACACCGAGCAGATGCCCGCCACCCCGGAGGAGGTGGCCGCGCACCTGCCCGCCGAGAACCGGCTGCTGCCCTACTGGAACTCGCCGGAGCTGCTGGCCACCACCGGCATCGACCTGGAGCCGGGTGAGGAGGCCCTCGCGGGCGCCCACGTGGTGGAGGGCATCGACCTCGCCGGGGTGGCCACCGTGCGGATGACCGAGGCGGGCGGCGAGGCGCTGGACCTGCTGCTGCCCGAACCCGCCGAGGGGGCCGCCCCGGCGGACGCGGCCGAGGTCGTGGTCACCTCCGCCCTCGCCGACCGCCTGGACCTGGGGGTGGGGGACGCGGTCACCTTCGTCGCCCCGCCGTTCAACGGCTGGTTCGGCGTGGACGGGCGGATCGGCGACGCCGTGCAGGACTCCCAGCGCGCCTTCCGGGTGTCGGGCGTCGTGACCGACGCCGAGCCGCGGGCCTGGGCGCACGACACCTGGGTGTCCCGCCTGGCCGAGGCGGACCCGCGGGGGATCGACCGGCGCTGGCTGGTGGTCGGCCCGGCCCCGGTGACCTGGGAGCAGGCGCGGGCGCTCAACCCGCTCCAGGCGTTCGCGGTGTCCCGGCACGTGCTCACCGACGGCTACCCGGACCGGGCGGACCTGTACCCGGTGCCGGTCGACCCGCGGCAGGTGCTGCTGGGGGCCGTCTCGGTGGCCCTCACCGCGGCGCTGGGCGCGATGCTGGTGCTGTTCCTGGTCACCCCGGCGTTCGCGGTGTCCACCGACCAGGCCCGCCGCACCCTGGGCCTGGCGGCGGCGACCGGCGCCGCCCCGGCGGACCTGCGGCGCACCATCACGGCGCAGGGGCTCCTGGTGGGCCTGGCGGGCGGTGTGCCGGGCGCGGCCCTGGGGGCGGGCCTGGCGTTCGCCGCCGACCTGGTGCTGGCGCGGATGCGACGGGCGGACCCGGGGGTGATCGACCCGGGCGTCCACTTCTCCTGGTGGGTGTTCCCGGCGGCGATCGGGGTGGCCGTGCTGCTGGGGGTGCTCGCCACCCTGGTCCCGGCCCGCACCGCGGCGCGCCTGCAACCGGTGGAGGCGCTCAAGGACCGGCCGGCCCGGCGCCGCCGCCGCGGGGCGGACCGGCCCGCGTTCCGCCTGCTGTCCGCCGCCGCGGGTCCGCTCCTGCTGGCGGCGGCGGTCGCGGCGGGGGCGGCGAGCCTGGCGCTCCCGGTGCCCGAGCGCCCGCAGCACCTGCCGCCGATGGGGATGCCCCCGGGCTCGGGTCCGATCCTGGGCCTGCTGGTGCTCACCCTCGGGTGCGCGGTGGCGGGGCTGATGCTGTGCGTGCGGTCGATCACCATCTCGGGGGCCCGGTTCGCGGGCCGGCTCCCCCTGGCTCCGCGGCTGGCCCTGCGCGACGCCGCCGACCACCGGTCCCGGTTCCTGCCGGCCGCCCTCGCGGTGCTGGTCACGGTGTGCGCCGCGTCCTACCTGGCGGTCATGGCCGGTTCCACCACGGCCAACGAGAAGAACCGGACCGGTGAGGCGGTCGCGGGCGGGCGACTGGTGCTGGGCGCCGAGGTCCCCGTCGGCGAGGAGTTCGACCGCCTGGTCCTCACCGACACCATCGACGCGCTCGCCGGGGAGCTGCCCGTGGTCGGCCACGAGCCGATCCACTCACCCAGGTCCTCCGGGGAGGTCGAGGCCGTGTACTTCGGCCCGCTGCCGCCCGAGGGCCGCGCCTGCCCCGCGGACCGGTACCCCGACACCGCCGCGTCGATCGAGGTCGGCGCGCCCCTGGATTGCACCGGCTGGGAGCGGGCCTACGCGCCGGGGATGTCCACCGCCTGGTGGGGCGGCTCCAGCGGCTTCGTCCTGACGGGGGACGCGCTGCGCGCCTCCGGGCTGCCCGGGGCGGAGGAGGCCGCGCGGGTGCTGGACTCCGGGGGTGTGGTGGTCAACAGCGCGGCCGTGCTGTCCGCGGACGGCACGGTGCGGGTCGCCCTCTCCTCGGAGGCGCTGCCCACCGAGGACACCGCCGAACGCGTGGTGGAGCTGCCCGGCGCGTTCCTGCGCGGGTTCGCCGCGGAGTCGTCCCTGTCCCCGGAGACGGCGCGGGAGCTGGGGATCACCGGCCTGGAGTACATCGCCGAGTACCCGGTCCTGTCCCGGGAGCTCACCCACGCCGAGCTGGACCGGGCCCGGGAGATCGTCCAGGGGCACACGACGCTGGTGAGGATGGCCGAGCCCCGGCACCGGTACCCGTGGGGGTACACGCAGTCGCTGGTCCCCATCGCCCTGCTGGCCGTCCTGGCCGTGGCGGCGGCCGCGATCTCGCTGCTGCTGGCCCGCACCCAGTCCCGGCGGGACTTCGCCACCATGAACGCGGTCGGGGCGGCCCCGCGGTTCCTGCGCCGGTTCGCGTTCACCCAGGCGGCGCTGGTCCTGGCCGCGGGCCTGCCGCTGGGCCTGGTGTCCGGCATCGCCCTGGGCGCCTACCGGATCTCCTGGAACCGTTCGGTGCAGGTGGACGGCGCCTGGCTGGACACCGTCCCGCTGTGGGGCGTGCAGGCGGTGCTGGCGCTGGCGGTGACCACCGTGGGGCTGGCGGCCGCGACCCTGGCCGGGCGCCCGCCGCGGCGGATCACCCGCCGCGCCATCGACTGACCCCCGGCACACGACCGCGCCCCGGACGGGTTCCCGTCCGGGGCGCGGCGCGCACACGCAGAGGTCCGGGCTACTCGTCGTCCTCGGCCTCGTGGTGGTCGAGGTTGGAGGTCCCGCGCCGCCAGTACCCGTCCACCTCGCAGGTGACGTTGCGGACGAACCCGCGCTCCTTGAGCAGGCGGCGGATCGGCTTGAGGGTGGTCGCCTCCCCGGCCGCGTACACCATCCCGTCGCCCTCGGGCAGCTCCAGGTCCCGGAACGCCTCGAACAGCAGCTCGGTGGTGCCGGGCTCGGCGTCGCCCCGGTGCAGCCAGGTGATCCGCGCGTTCTCGGGCGCGTTGAGCTTCTGCTCCTCGGCGGCGTCCACCACCTCGAAGAACGCGAACACCCGGGCGTCGGCGGGCAGCTCCTCCACGTAGCGGGCGGCGGCGGGCAGCGCCGTCTCGTCCACCAGCAGCACGTGGTAGTCGAACTCCCCGGTGATCCACGCGGTGCCGCGCGGGCCCAGCACCCCCAGCCTGTCGCCGGGCCGGGCGGCCTGCGCCCAGCGCCCGGCGGGGCCGTGGTCGTGGGACACGAAGTCGACGGTGAGGCGCTCGCCGTCCAGGGCGCGCACCGTGTAGTCGCGGAAGATCACGCCGGGGGCGCGGAAGTTGAGGCAGCGGTCGTCCTCCACCCGCGGCAGGACGTGCTCCCCGTCCTGGCCGGGGAACCACAGCTTGACGTGGTCGGCGAAGTTGTCGCTGCGCATCCCCTCCAGGTCGGGGCCGGACAGGTGGACGCGGATCATGCGCGGGGTGACGCGCTCGACCTCGGCGACCTCCAGCACACGCGGCCGCAGCGGGTACATCTCGACGCGGCGCTCGTGGGTCGGGGTGGTCATTGTCGATAACTCCTAGCGGTTGGGACTCCGTTACGGGACGGAGGGGTCGGAGGGGCTGCCGGAGGGGCTCTCGGGCCGGGCGGTGAGCACCCGGCCGGTGCGCAGGCCGGCGAAGCCCAGGGCGATGAGGGCGGTCGAGGCGAGGGTGAGGACACCGCCCGCCATGAGGGCGCCCGCCGCGCCGATGAGCGGGGCCAGGGCGCCCAGGGTGAGGGCGCCGGTGGAGTCGCCGACGGTGGCCTGGGCGGTCCACACGGCGTTGACGCGTCCGCGCAGCCGGTCGGGGGTGTGCGACTGGAGCAGGGCGTAGCGCAGGATCTCCTCCACGACCTGTCCGAATCCGAGCAGGACCAGGAACGCGAACGCGAGCGGCGCCCAGGGGGACGCCCCCAGGGCCAGCACGGCCGCCCCGCACAGGGCGACGGCGGCGAGCAGCAGCCCGCCGGTGCGGTGGGCGCGCCCGGCCCAGCCGCTGGTGAGCGAGCCGATGAGCGCGCCCAGGGCGGGCGCGGTGTAGAGCAGGCCGACCAGGGCCTCTCCCCCGCCCAGCACCTTGTCGGTGAACTCGGGGATGAGCACGGCGGGTGCGGCGAAGAGCATCTGCACCAGGCCGAGCAGCAGCAGCGGGCCCACCACGCGGTGGCGGACCGCGAACACCGCGCCCTCGCGCAGGTCGGCCGCCACCGAGGGGCGCCCGCCCTCGGCGGGGGGCGCGTCCAGCCGGGGCAGCCGCCACACCAGGGCGGTGGTGACCAGGGACAGCGCGGCGGTGACGACGTAGTTGGTGCCGATCCCCCAGGCGGCGATGACGACGCCGCCCAGGGCCGGGGCCAGCACGGAGCCGAGTTCGGCGTTGAGGGCGAGCAGGGCCCCGGCGGCGGGCAGCCGCTCGGGGGGCACGAACCCGGGGGCGGCGGCCTGGAGGGCGACGGCGCTGAAGGAGCCGAACATCCCGTTGACGACGGCGGCCGCGTAGATCACCCACAGCCAGGGGGTGTCGGGGAGCAGGGTGTTGGCGGCCAGGGCGCCGAACCCGATGACGGCGGAGGCGCGGCCGATGACGATGAGCCGCCGCCGGTCGCCACGGTCGGCGAGCAGGCCGCCGACGAGCGTCCCGGCCAGGACGCTGACGGCGGTGGTGGTGTGCACGGTGGCCACCATCAGGGAGGACCCGGTGAGCTGGTACACCTGTAGCGGCAGGGCGACGGCGGCGAAGCCCAGGCCGAACACGGAGATGAGCCGGGCGGTGAAGACGATCCTGAATTCACGGCTCAGGCGCAGGGGGCTGGTGTCGACCATCAGCCGGGAGAGCTTCACGGGTTCCTTCACGGGAGTGTCGGGGGCGGTGGGCGGCGGGGACGGCGGTGTCCCGGGCCGTCCTCGGGGAACGGGGGGCGGTGGGGGCCGGGGCGACGCCGGCCCCCATCGCGTCGGGGGCGGGTCAGGCCATGGCCTCCCGCAGGCTGCGGGGACGCAGGTCGGTCCAGTGCGTGTCGACGTACTCCAGGGCCTCGTCCCGGGTGACCGGTCCGTACACGGTGGTCCACCCGGCGGGGACCGGGGCGAACTCCGGCCACAGCGAGTGCTGGTCCTCGTCGTTGACGACGACGAGGTAGCTGCCGTCGGGGTCGTCGAACGGGTTGGTCATGGCCTTCTCCTTTGCGGGGGTCGGGGTCGGGGTCACAGGTCCTTCAGGACCGTCTCCACCTGGTCGAGGGCGTCGTTGGCCTGCCCGTAGGTGCGCGAGAAGCTGTAGCGCAGCGGAAACACCCTGTCGTTCTCGGCGGCGGGCAGGGAGGCCCACAGCTCGTTGCCGATGAGCTCCTCGGTGATGGGGTCGGCCTCCAGGGTCACGTCGGTCTCGTAGAAGATGACGTCGGCGTCGTTGAGGACGTCGATCTCCTCCAGGGAGTACCAGGCGGCGAAGTCGTCGCCGGCGGGCTCGATGGCGCCGGTGAGGTTCGCGCCGAGGCTGTCCAGGGTGTAGGCGCCCCAGGCGTTGGAGTTGACGACCGCGAACTGGCCCTCGACGGCGAAGATCACCGCGAAGGTGGTGTCCTCCAGCTCCTCGGCGTAGGTCTCGGCGATCTCCGCCGAGCGCGCCTCGAAGTCGGTCTTGGCCTGGGTGGCGCGCTCGCCGTCGCCGACGACCTCGGCCAGCTTGAGCGACATCTCGCGCAGTTCGTCACCGGCGCCGTCGAAGTCGAAGAAGACCGTCGGGGCGATCTCCTCCAGGTCGGCCTTGTGCGCTTCGAAGTCGGCGTGGCTCTGCTCGCGGACGCCGCCGATGATCAGGTCGGGGGCGGCGGTGGCGACGGCCTCGATGTTGATGGTGAGGTCGGTGGCCTGGACGACGGGGACCTGCTCCAGGATGCCGAGCTGCTCCTCGGTGTAGAGGGCGGGGCCGGGCTCGATGGCGCCCGCCGGGGTGATCCCGGCCTCCAGCAGGACCTCGTTGCCGAACTCCAGGGCGACGATGGCCTGGGGGTCGGCGGGGATCTCGACCGGCCCGTAGTCGGTCTCGACGGTGACGGTCTCGCCCGCGGCGCCGTCGGTCGCGCCGTCGGTGTCCCCGTCGGCCGTGTCGCTCCCGCAGGCGGTGAGGGCCAGCAGGAGGGAGAGACCGGCGGCGGTCAGGGCGCCGCCGCGCAGGTGGGTCGTCCGGTGTGTCACGGTGGTTGCTTCCTGTGTGTCGTGATGGGGGAAGGGTCGGGGGGTCGGGCCGGCGAGCGAGCGACCCGTCTCACCCCGAGCACCCAGGCCGGATAAGGATAGCCTCACCTAATAGCCTGTGGGTGCCGGGGGTCGCTTTTCCGTTAGGAGAGCCTCACCCGCGCGTTCCCGGACGGGCCGCGCGCAGTGCCGCGTCCAGGACCGGGCCGACCACGGCGAGCGCCGCCGGGCCGGTGAGGTCGTTGTGGTGGTGGTCCACGGCGGTCTCGACGATCCGGCCGTCCACGTGCTCCTTCCACAGCTCCGCGGTGATCCCCGAGGACGGGTCGCGCCCGGCGGTGGCGGTGAAGAAGTGCAGGTCGCCGCGGAAGACCCGGTAGCGGGGGTCGTGCATGACCTCGGTGGTGTACATGCGGGCGCGCACGACGCGGTCGATGGTGGCCGCGTCGAAGTCGGCCCACACGCCGTCGCTGTCGCGCAGGAACTCCACCACGTCCTCGCGCCGGTAGGGCGGGACCAGGCGTTCGGGCAGGTCGCGCTGGCCGCTGGCGAGCAGGAACTCCAGCGCCTCCTGCTCGGCCTCGGCCTCGCTCATCGGCCCCCCGGCGGCGCGGACGGGCTCGGAGTCCATGGGGTAGGTGTCCAGCAGCGCCAGGAACGCCACCTCCTCGCCGTCGGCCTGGAGCCGGGTGGCCAGGGCGTGGGCGATCTGCCCGCCGAAGGACCAGCCCAGCAGGTGGTAGGGGCCGTCGGGCTGCACCGAGCGGACGTGCCGCAGGTAGATCTCGACCAGGTCGTCCAGGGCGGGCGGCACCTCCTCGCCGCGCAGGCCCGGGAACTGGAGGCCGACGATGGGCCGCTCCCGGTCCAGGTGCGGGGCGAGCCCGGCGTACCCCCAGGAGAAGCCGCTGGCGGGGTGCAGGCAGAACAGGGGCCGCCCGCGGCCGCCCTCGCGCAGCCGCAGCACGGTGGCCAGCAGGTCCTCACGGCGCGGCGAGTCCAGGTAGTCGCGCAGGCGGGCGACGGTGGGTGCGGCGATCAGGTCCCCGGCGCGCAGCCGCTGCCCGGTGCGCTTGCGGACGCGGCCGACCAGCCGCATGGCGAGCAGGGAGTGGCCGCCCAGGTCGAAGAAGTCGTCGTCCACGCCCACCTCGGGCACGCCCAGGACGGCGGCGAAGTCGGCGCACAGGGCGCGGTCGACGTCGTCGCGCGGCGGGCGCCCCGCCGGGCCGCGGTCGGCCGGGGCGGGCAGGGCGGCGCGGTCGAGCTTGCCGTTGACGGTGAGCGGCAGCCGGTCCAGGGCGACCAGGACGGAGGGCACCATGGCGTCGGGCAGCACGCCGCGCAGGTCGCGGCGGACGGCCTCGGCGTCGAAGGCGTCCCCGGCGGGGACGAGGTAGCCGACCAGGCGCTTGAGCCCGGGGGTGTCCTCGCGGACCACGACGGCGGCCTGCACCACCGCGGGGTGGTCCTCCAGGGCGGCCACCACCTCGGCGGGTTCGATGCGCACGCCGCGGATCTTGACCTGGTCGTCGGCCCGGCCCAGGTAGTCGATGAGGCCGTCCTCGGTCCAGCGCACCAGGTCGCCGGTGCGGTACATGCGCGACCCGGGCGGGCCGTAGGGGTCGGCGACGAAGCGCTCGGCGGTCAGGTCGGGGCGCCCGGCGTAGCCGCGGGCCAGGCCCACGCCCGTCACGTACAGCTCGCCGGGGACGCCGGCCTCGACGGGGCGCAGCGAGGTGTCCAGGACGTGCACGTCGGTGCCGGAGATGGGCCGCCCGACGGTGGGGGTGTCGCTGTCGGCGGTGCCGCCGCCCAGGGTGTTGATGGTGTACTCGGTCGGCCCGTACAGGTTGTAGCCGAGCACCCCGGGGGTGTCGCGCAGGGTGTCCCACACCGTGGTGCCCACGGCCTCCCCGCCCAGCAGCACCAGCGGGGGCCGGTGGTGCCCGGCGTCGAGCAGCCCGTCCTCCAGCAGCTGGCCGCAGTAGGAGGGGGTGACGTTGACGACGTCGATGGCGTGCCGGGCGCAGTAGGAGACCAGGCCCGCGGAGTCGCGGCGCAGTTCCTCGTCCATGAGGTGGACCTCGTGGCCGTCGATCAGCCACAGCAGCTCCTCCCACGACATGTCGAAGGAGAACGACACGGTGTGGGCCACCTTCAGCACCCGGCCGCCCTGCTCGGCGACCACCGGGCCGAAGATCTCGGCGCGGTGGTTGACCAGCATGTTCACCAGCCCCAGGTAGGGGATCTGCACGCCCTTGGGGCGGCCGGTGGAGCCGGAGGTGTAGATGACGTACGCCAGGTGGTCGGGCCGGTGCGCGAAACGCGGCGCGGGCTCGTCGGAGGCGGCCAGGGCGGCGGCGACCCCGGGGTCGTCCAGCAGCAGCCGGTGCCCGCCGGGGCCGTCGGGGAGGCCGGTGGCGGCGGCCGCGGTGGTGACGGTGACGCCGGGGCCGGCGTCGTCGAGCATATGGCCCAGGCGCTCGGCGGGGTGCTCCAGGTCCAGGGGGACGTAGGCGGCGCCCAGCTTGAGCACGGCGAAGAGGGTGGCGACCCAGTCGGCGGAGCGGGGCAGGGCGATGGCGACCCTCGTCTCGGGGCGCACCCCGTGCCCGGCCAGCAGGCGGGCGATGCGCTCGGCGCGCCCGTCCAGGTCGGCGAAGGTGAGGGACTCGTCCCGGGTGACCAGGGCGGTGCGGTCCGGCCACCGCAGGGCGGACTCCTCGAACAGCTCGGCCAGGGTGGACCCGGGCAGCTCCCGGTCGCGGCCGCGGCCCGGGGCCAGGGCGGCCCGCTCCCGGGCGTCGGTGAGCGGGCGCAGGGCGCCCAGCGGCGCGCCGGGTTCGGCGGTGACCTGCTCCAGCAGCCGCACCACCCGGTCGAAGAGGTCCTGGGCGGTGTCGGCGGTGACGACGTCGGTGCGGTAGGCCAGGCTGAGCCGGAACTCCTCGCCGGGCTGGGCGACGAACGTCAGCGGGTAGTGGGTGGCGTCGGCGCCGGTCACCGACTCCAGGCCGGTGGCCGCGCGCACCTTTTGGTACCCCTCGTCGTCGCGGGGGATGTTGCGCTGCACGTACAGGGTGTCGAACAGGCGGCGGCCGCCCACCGCGCCCTGGATGTCGGCCAGGCCGACGTGGTGGTGGGGCAGCAACTCGGCCTGCTCGCCCTGGACGCGCACGAGCAGGTCGCGGACGGTCTCGGCGGGGTTCAGCCGGACCCGGACCGGGATGGTGTTGAAGAAGACGCCGATGATGGCGTCCACCCCGTCGATCTCGGGCGGGCGCCCGGCGACGGTGCTGCCGAACACGACGTCGTCGCGGCCGGTGTGCGAGCGCAGGGCCAGGCCCCAGGCGGTGAGCAGCACGGTGTTGACGGTGACGCCCAGGGTGCGGGCCAGCCCGGACACCCGGTCCACCAGGGCGGGCTCCAGCACACCGTCGACGGTGCGGGGCATGAGGGTGGCGTCGCCGCCCTCGCCGGGGCTGACCAGGGTGCCCTCGTCCACCCCGTCCAGGGCGGTGCGCCAGGCGGTCAGGGAGCGGGCGCGGTCCTGGCGGGAGAGCCACACCAGGTAGTCGCGGTAGGGGCGGGGCTCGGGCAGCCCGGCGGGGTCGCCGCCGCGCAGGTACAGCTCCATGAGCTCGGCGTTGTAGAGCTCGCCCGACCAGCCGTCCATGACGATGTGGTGGAAGGTGAGGATGAGGGCGTCGCGGTCCGGGCCCAGGCGCACCAGGACGTGCCGGATCAGGGGCGGGCGGGCCAAGTCGAAGCGGCGTTCGCGCTGGGCGACGCGGAGCAGGTCGAACCGGCGGCGGGCCTCGGTCTCGGGCAGGTCGGACAGGTCGACCTCCTGCCAGGCGACGGGGAGCGACCGGGGGATGAACTGGACGGGCCGCTCCACGCCCTCGTGCATGAACCCGGCGCGCAGCGCGGGGTGGCGGTCCAGGACGGCCTGGGCGGCCGCCCTGAGGGCGGTGGCGTCCACGCGGCGGGTGAACTCGAAGACGTTCTGGACGGTGTAGACGTCCAGGGGCTGCTCGTCCTTGACGGAGTGGAACAGCAGCCCCTCCTGGAGGGTGGCCAGGGGGAGCACGTCCTGGATCTCGCCGGGGTTGGTGGACATGGTGCCCTTTCCTTGCTGGGTGGGAGTGCTGCCGGGTCGGTCGCTCATGCGTCCCCGCCCCACAGCCGGTGGAGTTCGTCCACGCCGTCGGCGTCGAGCAGGTCGGCGAAGGGGTCGCCCGCGTCCTGCGCGGGGGCGGGTTCGGGGGCGGCGGGGGCCGCGTGGGCGGCCAGGCGCTCGGGGGTGCGGTGGTCGAACACGTCGCGGACGGTGAGCTCCAACCCGGCGCCGCGGGCCCGGCCCACCAGGCGGATGGCGGTGATGCTGTCGCCGCCCAGGGCGAAGAAGTCGGCGTCGGCGTCGGCCCCGGGCAGCCCCAGGACCTCGGCGATCGCGGCGCACAGGGCCTTCTCGGCGTCGGTGCGCGCGGGTCGGCCCGCCGCCCCGGCGGCGGCCGGGTCGGGCTCGGGCAGTGCGCGGCGGTCGAGCTTGCCGTTGACGCTCAGCGGCAGCGCGTCCAGGAGCAGGACCGCGGCGGGGACCATGGCGGCGGGCAGGTCCCGGGCCAGTGCCGCCCGCAGGACGGCGGGGTCGGGGGCCGCGCCCGGGGCGGGGACGGCGTAGCCGGTGATCCGGGGGGTACCGCCGGGCCCGGGGCGGACGGCGACGGCGGCCGCGGCCACCCCGTCCAGGCCGGCCAGGGCGGCCTCGATCTCGCCGGGCTCGACGCGCACCCCGTTGACCTTGACCTGGTCGTCGGTGCGGCCCAGGTGGACGACGGTGCCGTCCTCCCGGCGCAGCACGAGGTCGCCGGTGCGGTAGAGGCGGCCGCCGTCGCCGAAGGGGTCGGCGACGAAGCGCTCCGCCGTCAGGTCGGGGCGGCCGGCGTAGCCGCGGGCCAGCTGGACGCCGCCCAGGTACAGCTCGCCGGGGACGCCGGGGGGCACGGGGCGCAGCCAGGGGTCCAGGACGTGCAGGACCGTGTTGTGCACGGGGGCGCCGATGGGCACGGTGACGCCGTCCACGGGGCCCGCGGTGTGCGAGGTGACGTCGATGGCGGCCTCGGTGGGGCCGTAGAGGTTCTCCAGTACCGCCGCCGGGAGCACCCGGCCGAAGTCCCGGGCCAGATCCGCGGGCAGGCCCTCGCCGCTGGCGATGACCAGCCGCAGCCCCCGAAGCCGGGCGGCCGCGGGCTCGTCCAGGAAGGGCCGCAGCATGGACGGGACGAAGTGGCAGACCGTGACGCCTCGGGCCGCGAACAGGTCGGTGAGCAGCGCGGGGTCGCGGTGGCCGCCGGGCGGCACGGTGACGATCGCGGCGCCCGCCGCCAGCGGCCAGAAGAACTCCCACACCGCCACGTCGAACCCGACGGGGGTCTTCTGGGCGACCCGGTCGCCGGGGGTCAGCCGGTAGCGGTCCTGGGTCCACTCCAGCCGGTTGGCCAGCGCCCGATGGCCGACACCGACGCCCTTGGGCCGCCCGGTGGAGCCGGAGGTGAAGATGGTGTACGCGAGCGTGTCCGGGTGCGGCTCCACCCAGGGGAGGGGGTCGGCCGCCGCCAGTCGCTCCCGCGTCCCCGCCGCGTCGATTTCCAGTACCGGGATCTCTCCGGCGAGGTCGGGGGCGGTCGCGGTGTCGGTGACCAGGGCGACGGCACCGGCGCGGGCGGCCATGTCGGCCAGGCGGGCGGGCGGGTGGTCCAGGTCCAGCGGCAGGTAGGCCGCGCCGGTGCGGACCACGGCGAGCAGGGCCACGACCAGGTCGGCGCCGCGCGGCAGGGCGACAGCGACGACCTTCTCGGGTCCGGCGCCGTGGCCGGTGAGCAGGGCGGCCAGCCGGCCGGCGGCGTCGTGCAGCTCCGTGTACGTCAGCTCGCGGTCGCCGTCGACGACGGCGGTGCGGTCGGCGTGCACGACGGCCGCCGGGGCGAGCAGCGCGGTGAGCGTGGTGCGCGCGCCCAGGGCGGCGGTGTCGTTGTGGCGGCGCAGCACCGCGTGCTGGTCGGCGGTGAGCGGGTCCAGCGTGCGCAGCGGCGCGTCCGGCGCCTCCAGCACGCGTTCCAGCAGGTGGGCGAAGAGCGCGAAGATCCCGCGGGCGTCCTCCCCGGGCACGCCCCGGTGGTCCAGGTACAGCACCCCCTCCTCGGGCAGGGCCGTGAGGACGACGGGGTAGTGGGTGGCGTCGCGCACCCGCACCCGGCCGGGCCGCACCTCGGCGGCGGTCTCGGGTTCGAGCGGGTAGTTCTCGACCACGAGGAGGGTGTCGAACAGGGTCCCGTGCCCGGCGGCCCGCTGGATCTCGGCGAGCCCCGCCCACTGGTGGTCGAGCAGGTCGGCCTGCTCCAGGTGCAGGCGCCCCAGCAGGTCGAGGGCGCTCTCGGCCGGGCGCGGGCGCACCCGCACCGGCAGGGTGTTGGTGAACAGGCCGATCATGTCCTGCACGCCGGGCAGGTCGGCGGGCCGCCCCGAGAAGGGCTGGCCGAAGACCGTGTCGGTGCGGCCGGTGGCGGCGCCCAGGGTGAGCCCCCACACCGCCTGGAGGACGGTGTTGACGCCGGTCCCGGCCCGCGCGGCCAGGGCGCGCAGCCGCTCGCCCGTCCCCGCGTCCAGGGTGCGTTCGATCCGGTGGACCGCCCCCGCGGGGTCGGCGGCCGGGGCGAGCAGGGTGGGCCCGTCCAGGCCGTCCAGGGCGTCGCCCCAGGCGGCCAGGTCGGCGGCGCGGTCGCGGCGCACCAGCCGGGCCAGGTGGTCCCGGTAGCGGGGCGCGGGCTCCAACTCGGCGCCGTCGGCGGTGTGGAGCCGCAGCAGGTCGCGGACCAGCAGCGGCAGCGACCACCCGTCCAGCAGGATGTGGTGCGCGGTGACCAGCAGGACCGTGCGTTCGGGCCCGCCGGTGAGCGCGTGGAAGCGCAGCAGCGGCGGGGCCGCCAGGTCGAAGCGGTGGCCGAACTCGGTGTCGGCGATCCGGTCCTCGGCCGCGTCCGCCCTCTCGGCGGGCAGCGCGGTCAGGTGCCAGTCCACGTCCACGTCGGCGGGCACGAACTGTACGGGCTCGTCCAGCTCCTCGTGCCAGAACCCGGCCCGCAGGTGCGGGTGGCGCTCCAGCAGCGCCCCCGCCGCCCGGCGCAGCCGGTCGGGGTCGGCCGGGCCCAGCAGCTCCAGGCGGACCTGGATGTTGTAGACGTCGCCGGTGCCGTCGCCGTCGGCCAGCACGTGGTGGAAGAGCAGCCCCTCCTGGAGCGGCCCCAGCGGCAGGACGTCGGCGATCGCCCCGGTGTTCTCCTGCGCCGTCATCGCCGCTTCCTCCACATCGATGCGAGTCGGTCCATCTGGTCGGGGGCCAGGGAGATCAGGGGTTCCTCCGGTGCGGCGGGTTCGGGCGGGGTGTCGGCGGCGGGTGCGGCGACGGCGGCCAGGTCGGCGGCCACGGGGTGGCGGAAGACCTGGCGGCCGGTGACCTCCCAGCCCGCCTTGCGGGCGGCGCCGACCAGGCGCAGGGTCAGGACGCTGTCGCCGCCCAGGACGAAGAAGTCCTCGTCGGCGCCGACCCGGTCCAGGCCCAGGACCTCGGCGTAGACCGCGCACAGGGCGCGTTCGGCGTCGGTGGCGGGCTCGCGGCCGACGGTGCGGCCGGTGTCGGGCGCCGGGTCGGGCAGGGACTTGCGGTCGATCTTGCCGTTGGCGGTCAGCGGGAACGCGTCCACGGACACGAACGCCGAGGGGATCATGTAGTCGGGCAGGGTGGCCGCCAGCGCGGCGCGCAGCCCGGTGTCGGTGACGGCGGCGTCGGCCAGCACGTGGGCGATGAGCCGGTGGTGCCCGGCGGCGTCCTCGCGGGCGGAGACGACGGCCTGGGTGACGCCGTCGACCTTGCCCAGGGCGGTCTCGATCTCGCCCAGTTCGATCCGGAAGCCGCGCACCTTGACCTGGAAGTCGGCGCGGCCCAGGAAGTCCAGGGTGCCGTCCGGGTTCCAGCGCGCCAGGTCGCCGGTGCGGTACATCCGGGTCCCGGGCGGACCGAAGGGGTCGGGCACGAACCGCTCGGCGGTCAGCGCGAACCGGCCGTGGTAGCCGAGCGCCACCCCCTCACCGGCGATGTACAGGTCGCCGGGCACCCCGATCGGGACCGGGGCCAGGTCGGCGTCCAGGACGTGGACCTGCGTGTTGGCCATGGGGCGGCCGATGGTGACGGGGCTCTCGGGGCGCACGGGCGCGGTGGTGGACCAGATGGTGGTCTCGGTGGGCCCGTACACGTTGGTGACCGCGGCGGCGCGCGAGGCCAGCACCTCGCCCAGGTCCTGGGGCAGCGCCTCGCCGCCGACCAGGACGCGCAGGCCGGTCAGGGCCCCGGGCCCGGTCTCCAGGAGCATCCGCCACAGGGTGGGCGTGGCCTGCATGATGCCGATGCGGCCGGCGGCGAGCATCCCGCCCAGGGCGGCGCCGTCGCGGACGGTGTCCTTGTCGGCCAGGACCACGGTGGCGCCGAAGAGCAGCGGCAGGTACAGCTCCAGGGCGGAGATGTCGAAGCTGACCGTGGTCACCGCCAGCCAGCGTTCGCCGGGCTCCAGCGGGAACCGCTCCCCCATGTCGGTGAGGAAGTTCGCCAGGTTGCGGTGCGAGACCACCACGCCCTTGGGGCGGCCGGTGGACCCGGAGGTGTAGAGGATGTACGCGGTCCGGTCGGGGTCGGCCTGCGCGTCCCACACCTCGACGGCCTCCCCGGCGTCCGGAACCGGCTCGGCGGTGTCCAGGTCCAGGACCGGGGTCGCGGCCCCCTCGGGCGCGCTCGTCCCGCCGCCGGTCACCAGCAGCACGGCCCCCGAATCCTGGAGCATGTACGCGAGCCGGTCGGCCGGGAACTCCGGGTCCAGCGGCAGGTACACGCCGCCGACCCGCTGCACGGCCAGCAGCGACGCCACCAGGTCGGCGGTGCGCGGCAGCGCCACCGCCACCACCTCGCCGGGCCGCACCCCGCGGGCGCGCAGCAGCGCGGCGACCTCCCCCGTCCGGGCGTCCACCTCGGCGTAGGTGTGCTCCCCGGCGGCGTCCTGCACGGCGGCCCCGCCGGGGGTGCGCCCGGCCCAGGCGGCCAGCGCGTCGCAGGGGCGGGCGGCCGTGATCTCGCGGCCGGTGGTGTTGAACCCGGCCAGCCGCTCCCGCTCCTCGTCCTCCAGCACCTCGATGCCCGAGACCGGCAGCCCCGGGTCGGCGGCGGCCGCGGCGAGCACCCGCACCAGCCGGCGGGCGATCCGCTCGGCGCTGTCGGGGTCGAACAGGTCCGCCGAGTGGTTGAGCGCCAGCCTGCTCCCCTGCCCCGGGTCCTCGATGTAGGCGAACTCCAGGTCGAACTTGGCGGTGTCCAGCGGGGTCTCCACCAGCCGCGTGGACGACCCGAACAACTCACCCACCCCGGCCGGGCGCCGCTGGTGGGACACCATCGTCTGGAACAGCGGGTGGCGGCTGACCGACCGCTCGGGGGCCAGCGCCTCCACCACCGCGTCGAAGGGGGCGTCGGCGTGGGCGAACCCGGCCAGGTCCACGGCCCGCACCCGCTCCAGGAGTTCGGCGAAGGTGGGCCGCCCGCTCAGGTCCAGGCGCAGGACCAGGGTGTTGAGGAAGAACCCGACGGCGTCCTGGGTGCCCTCGTCGGCCCGGTCGGCCACGGGGCTGCCCAGCGGGATGTCCTCCCCGGCGCCGAGCCGGTGCAGCAGCACCGCCACGGCGGCCTGGACGACCATGAACACGGTGACGCCGTGCTCCACGGCCAGCTCACGCAGCGCGGCGTCCAGGCCGGGGTCGACCGGGACCTGGGCCAATCCGCCGCGGTGGGAGGCCAGGGCGGGGCGGGGCCGGTCGACGGGCAGGGACAGCTCGTCGGGCAGGCCCTCCAGGGTGCGCTTCCAGTGGTCCAGGTGGGCGGCGAGCGGGCTGCCGGGGTCGGTGGCCCCGCCCAGCCAGTCGGCGCGGGCGGCGGCGTAGTCGGAGTAGCGCACCGGCAGAGGCGCCCATTGCGGGGCGTGCCCGTCCAGGCGGGCCCGGTAGGCGGTGTCCAGGTCGGCGAGCAGCGGGCCGAAGGACCACTCGTCGGCGGCCAGGTGGTGCAGCACGATCAGCAGCACGCACCCCTCCCCCACCCCGGGGCCGGTGAGCAGGCGCACCCGCAGCGGCGGCCGGGCGGCCAGGTCGAAGGGGATCGCGGTGATCCGGGCCAGTTCGTCCTCCACCGAACCGTCCACGCGTTCGGCGCGCACGTCCCCGGCGACGGCGGCGGCCTCCAGCAGCACGGGTTCGGGCTCGTCCGCGACCGCGCGCACGACGGTGCGCAGCACCTCGTGGCGTTCCGCGAGGTCGACGACGGCGGCGCGCAGCGCGGCCTCGTCCAGTACGTCGGCGACGCGCACGGCCAGCGGGACGTTGTAGGCGCCGCCGGGTTCGTGGACCCGGTCGATCAGCCACAGCCGCCGCTGGGCGTGGGACAGGCGCGGGCGGCCGTCGGCGAGCGGCACCACCGGCGGGCGGCCCGCCCCGGACTGTTCGGTGCGCCGGGCCAGGGCGGCCGGGGTGGGCGCCTCGAAGAGGTCGCGCACGCCCACGTCGGAGCCGAGCAGGGTGCGGGCGCGGGCGGCCACGCGCGTGGCCAGCAGCGAGTGCCCGCCCAGGGCGAAGAAGTCGTCGTCGGGTCCGACCCCGTCGCGGCCCAGGACCTCGCCGAACAGGCGGCAGAGGATCTCCTCGCGGTCGGTGGCCGGGGCGCGGCCCGCGCCGCGGCCGTCCCCGGTGCCCTCCGCGGAGTCCGGGTCGGGCAGGGACTTGCGGTCGATCTTGCCGTTGGCGGTCAGCGGGAACGCGTCCACGGACACGAACGCCGAGGGGACCATGTAGTCGGGCAGGCTCCGCGCCAGGTGGGCGCGCAGGGCGGCCGGGGCGGGCGCGGGCCCGTCGGGGTCGGGGACGACGTGGGCGGCCAGCCGGGCGTTCCCGGCCGGGTCGGTGCGGGCGGTGACGACGGCCTGGGCGACGCCCTCGGCGGCGGCCAGCGCGGTCTCGATCTCGCCCAGTTCGATCCGGAAGCCGCGCACCTTGACCTGGAAGTCGGCGCGGCCGAGGAAGTCCAGGGTGCCGTCCGGGTTCCAGCGGGCCAGGTCTCCGGTGCGGTACATGCGGGCGCCCGGGGCGCCGAAGGGGTCGGGGACGAACCGTTCGGCGGTCAGCGCGAACCGGCCGTGGTAGCCCAGGGCCACGCCCTCACCGGCGATGTACAGGTCGCCGGGGACGCCGACGGGCGCCGGGCGCAGCGCCGCGTCCAGGACGTACACCTGCGTGTTGGCCATGGGGCGGCCGATGGTGACCGGGCCGTCCGCGGTGAGCGGCGCGGTGGTGGACCAGATGGTGGTCTCGGTGGGCCCGTACACGTTGTGGGCGGCCGCCGCGCCGGCGGCCAGCAGCGCGGCCAGGTCGGCGGGGACGGCCTCGCCGCCGACCAGCACGCGCAGGCCGGCCGGGACGGCGGGGTCGTGCTCGGTCAGGGAGCGCCACAGCGAGGGGGTGGCCTGGGCGATGGTGGCCCCGCTGCGTTCGAGCAGGTCCGCGAGGAGCCGGGGGTCGCGGACGGTGTCCTTGTCGGCGAGCACGACCGTGGCGCCGAACCGCAGCGGCAGGTACAGCTCCAGGGCGGAGATGTCGAAGCTGACCGTGGTCACCGCCAGCCAGCGCTCGCCCCGGGCCAGCGGGAACCGCTCCCCCATGTCGGTGAGGAAGTTCGCCAGGTTGCGGTGGGACACCACCACGCCCTTGGGGCGGCCGGTGGACCCGGAGGTGTAGAGGATGTAGGCGGTCGGGTCGTACCCGTCGGCGTCGGCGGGCACGGGGACCGGCCCGGAGGCGTCCAGGTCCAGGACCGAGACCGGGGACCCGGCGGGGGCCGCCGTACCGCCGCCGGTGACGAGCAGGGTCGCGCCGGAGTCGGCGAGCATGTACGCGATGCGGTCGGCCGGGAACTCCGGGTCCAGCGGCAGGTACACGCACCCGATGCGCTGCACGGCCAGCAGGGAGGCCACCAGGTCGGCGGTGCGCGGCAGCGCCACCGCCACCACCTCGCCGGAGCGGACCCCGTGGGCGCGCAGCAGGGCGATGACGCGTTCGACCCGGGTGGCGAGCTGGGCGTAGGTGTGCCCGCCCTCGGCGTCCACGACGGCGACCGCGTCGGGGGTGCGCCCGGCCCAGGCGGTGAGGGAGTCGCAGGGGCGGTCGGTGTCGATGGCGCGGTCGGTGGCGTTGAACCCGGCCAGCAGGTCGCGTTCGGCGCCGGTGGTGACCGGGGTGGCGGCCACGGTGCGGCCGGGGTCGGCGGCGATCGCGGCCAGGGTGTCGCGCAGCCGCTCCAGCAGGGTGCGGGCGGTGGCGGCGTCCACGGCGTCGGGGCGGTGGCACAGCCGCAGGCCCAGCCGCTCGCCCGGGAACACGTTGAGGGACACCGGGTAGTGGGTGGCGTCCTCCACCCGCACGTCGGTGAGCCGCACCCCGGCGTGGTCGCGGTCGGCCAGGGCGTCGCGGGCCGGGAAGTTCTCGAACACCAGCAGGGTGTCGAACAGGGGTGAGGCCCCGGCCAGCTCCTGGGTGCGGGTGAGCGCGGTGTGGTGGTGGTCGGCCAGGGCGACCTGGCGGTGCTGGAGGTCGCGGGCCAGGTCCGCGACCGTGGTGCCGGGGGCGGTGCGCACCCGGACCGGGACGGTGTTGATGAACAGGCCGAGGATGGACTCCACCCCGGGCAGGTCGGCGGGCCGCCCGGAGACGGTCGCGCCGAACACCACGTCGGTGCGGCCGGTGGCGCCGCCCAGAACCAGCGCCCAGGCGGCCTGGACCAGGGTGTTGACGGTGACGCCCAGGTCGCGGGCGGCGGCGGTGAGCGCCCCGGTGGCGTCCTCGGCCAGGGCGTCGGTGAGGACGTCCTGTCCGGCGCCGCCGTGGGCGGGGGCGCCGGGGGCGAGCAGGGTGGGGCCGTCCAGGCCGTCGAGTTCGGCCCGCCAGGCGGTGTCGGCGGCCTCGGCGTCGCGTGAGGCCAGCAGGGCCAGGTGGTCGCGGAAGCCCAGGGCGGGGGCGGGGGTGTCCGGGTCGGCGTAGCGGTCGAAGAGCGCCCGCAGGAACAGCGGGGTGGACCAGCCGTCGAGCAGGGTGTGGTGGTCGGTGGCGACCAGGGTGTGGTCGTCGTCGGCGCGGCGCACCAGGGTGAACCGGATCAGCGGCGGGTGGGCCAGGTCGAAGGGGGTGGCCAGCTCCCGGGCGCACAGCTCCTCCAGCTCGGCGTCGGGGTCGGCGGCGCCGGACAGGTCGGCCTCGGCCCAGCGGGCGGGCACGGCTGCGGGCACGAACTGCACCAGGTCCTCGCCGTCGGCGAGGAAGCCGACGCGCAGGCCCGGGTGGTCGCGCAGCAGGGCGTCGGCGGCGGCGCGCAGCCGGGCCGGGTCCAGCGGGCCCTGAACGCGGGTGACGGACTGGGCGGTGTAGGCGTCGTGGCCGTCGCCGTACAGGCCGTGGAAGACCAGCCCGGCCTGGAGGGGGGTGGGCGGCCACAGGTCGGCGAGGCGGGCGCCGGGGTCGCCGGAGCGGTCGGCCCAGGCGCGTTCGACGCGTTCGACGCGCTCCTGGTCCAGGTCGACCAGGGGGACGTCGGAGGGGGTGAGGGCGTGCGGGCCGGGGGCGCGGGCGGCCTCGGCCAGGGTGCGCAGGGCGTCGACGAGGTCGTCGACCAGGCCGGTGACCTCGTCGGCGCGCCAGACGCCGGGGGCCCAGCGGCAGGT
>NZ_JBJJBV010000279.1:0-8604 GCF_045446735.1 Nocardiopsis protaetiae | reverse complement strand
CCGGCCCGCGGCCCGGACCCGAACCGGGTGGGTCAGTCCTCCACGGAGGCGTTGTACTCCTCGATCGGGGTGTTCAGCCGGTCGGCGGCGGCCGCCATGGCCTCCTCGGCCGGGGTGTCACTGGTCAGGGCGGTCTCCCAGCCCTCCTCGGCGGTGGCGCGCGCCTCCGCCATGACGCCCATCATGCAGCCGGCGGTGTTCTCGTTGATCTCGGAGTCGGCCAGCTGGTTGGCGGCCACCGAGAACTGCGGGAACTGCTCGGCCCGCTCCTGGGCCTCGGGGCCGTTGTAGCCCTCGGTGTTCACGGACAGGTAGCCGGTCCCGGCGTGCCACTTGGACTGCGACTCGGGGGTCAGCAGGAACTGCACGAACTCCCAGGAGGCGCGGACCTCCTGCTCGCTGTGGCCCTCGCCGTTGATCCACAGGGAGGCGCCGCCGATGATCGAGCCGCCCGGGTCGCCCGCGGAGACGAGCGGGTAGTAGCCGGCCCCCACCTCGAAGTCGGACTGCTCGATGAAGCCGCCCAGCGAGCCGGTGGACTCCAGGGTCATCGCGACCCGGCCCGAGTTGAACGCGGCCTGGGCCTCGTCGGTGTTGCGGCCGATCTGGAGCGCCAGCTCGTCGTCGATCATGCCCTGCCACCACTCGACCAGCTCGACGACCTTGGGGTCGTCGAAGAGGACCTCGGTGGCGCGGCCGCTGCGGCCGTTGGAGTTGTCGCAGTAGGGGGCGCCGGCGCGGGCCATGAACTGCTCGATGAACCAGCCGTAGACGGCGGCCCCGAACCCGTACTGGACGACGGTGCCGTCGTCGTCCCGGACGGTCAGCTCCTCGGCGGCCTCGCGGATCTCCGCCAGGTCGGTGGGCGGGGAGTCCGGGTCCAGGCCCGCCTCCTCGAAGGCGTCCCGGTTGATGTACATCAGCGGGGTGGAGTTGTTGAACGGGAAGGACCGCAGTTCGCCGTCCACCGTGAAGTAGTTGAGCAGCGCGTCCTCGATGGGCTCGGTGTCGTAGCCGTCCGCGTCGATGAAGGACTGCGCGGGCACGGTCTGCCCGGAGTCGATCATGAACTGGGTGCCCAGGTCGAAGATCATGATCAGCTCGGCGGTCTCGCCCTGCTGGATGGCCGCGCGGTGGTTGGCCAGCGCGGTGTCGTAGTCGCCCTGGAAGGCGCCGGTGACCTCGATGCGGCCCTCGTTCTGGGCGTTGAACTCCTCGATGAGGCCGTCGAGCACCTGGCCGTTGGTGGCGTCCATGCTGTGCCAGAACTCCACCTGGACCGCCTCGTCCAGGCCCTCCAGGACGTCGGGGCCGGGGGCGGTGAGGGTGCTGTCGCCACCGCCGCCGGAACAGCCGCTCAGGACCAGGCCGAGGCCGGTGATCAGGGCGGCGGCGCGGACCGCGTGCCGCCGGGGGGAGATTCTCATGCTGTGTCGCTTTCCTCTGGTCGGTAGGGGAACCGTCCCCGGGTTCTCGGGGGCCGGTCGATCGGAGTCCGGCTACTTGACCGCGCCGGCGGTGAGCCCGCGGACGATGAAGCGCTGTCCGAAGATCACGAGGGCGAGGGTGGGCAGGACGGAGAGTGCAGCACCGGCCAGGAGGAGGCCGGGGTTGGATGCTTCGCCGGTCTTGAGGCTGTTCAGACCGATCTGGAGGGTCTGCATCTCGGTGCTGCGGGTGACGATCAGCGGCCAGAAGTACATGTTCCAGCTGGTGATGAACACGTAGACGCCGACGGCGGTGAGGGCGGGGCGGCTGAGCGGGATCAGGACCGTCCACAGGAACCGCAGGTGCCCCATGCCGTCCATGCGCGCCGCGTCGTACAGCTCCCGGGGGAACTGCTTGAAGCTCTGGCGCAGCAGGAACGTGCCGAAGGCGTAGGCCAGGAAGGGCATGACCAGGCCCGCGAAGGTGTCGGTGAGCCGCCACGAGGCGATGGTCAGGTAGTTGGGGATGAAGGTGGCCTCGCCCGGGACCATCAGGGTGGCCAGGAAGAGGGCGAACACCACGGCCGATCCGCGGAAGCGCAGGAACACGAACGCGTAGGCGGCCAGGGCGGAGGTCGCCAGCTGGGAGACGGTGATGATCCCCGCCATGAGCAGCGAGTTCCCGTACATGCGCACCAGCGGCACGGCGTTCAGGGCGGCCGTGATGTTGTCCAGGTGGAACCCGGTGGGCAGCAGCTGCGCCGGGAAGGTCGACAGCTCCCTGGGGTCCATGAACGCCCCGGCGAACACGTAGTACACGGGGAACAGGGTGGGCACCAGGAAGACGAGCAGCAGCAGGTAGAGCACCGCCCGCCCGAGCAGGAAGCGCGGGGAGGGCCGGTGGCGGCGCCGGGGCGCCGGGGCGGCCGCGGCCGGCTCGTCGGATCCGAGGGTGAGGGGGGCCGCGGTCATGCGTAGTGCACCTTCCGCTCGATGACGCCGAACTGGATGAGGGTGCACGCCAGGACCACCAGCAGCAGGACGAGCGCCTGGGCGCTGGCCCGGCCGAAGTCGCTGGTGCTGTAGGCGAAGGCGTTCTCGAAGATCGAGTAGACCAGGGTGGTCGTGGAGCCGCTGGGCCCGCCGCGGGTGAGGATGTGGATCTGCCCGAACCCCTGGAGGGCGTTGATGGTGGAGATCACGATGAGGAAGAACAGCTGCGGGCCGAGCATGGGCACGGTGACGTCGCGGGCCAGGCGCACGCCGGTGGCCCCGTCGATACGGGCGGCCTCGTTGATCTCCTTGGGGATGGAGCCGATCCCGGCGGCCAGGACGAGCACCCCGTAGCCGAGGTTCATCCAGACCGTGGTGATGCACACCGACCACAGGGCCATCTCCTGGGAGGTGAGCCAGGAGACCTGGGACATCCCGGCCCGGTACAGGATGCCGTTGAGCACGCTGTTGCCGGAGCTGTAGAACACCACGAAGATCACCGAGGCGCTGGCCACGGAGAACGCGAAGGGCAGGGCGAAGGCGCCGCGCAGCAGGCGCTGACCGCGGATGACGCCCTCCAGGAGGAGGACGATGGCGAGCGCCCCGGCCACGCCGGGGACGACCGTGCCGAGCGTGAAGAGCAGGGTGGTGAGCAGGACCTGGCCGAACTCGGGCGAGGCCATCTCGGCGAAGTGGCTCAGGCCGACGAACCGGTTGGGCCTGCCGATGATGTCGTTGCCGTGCATCGACAGGTACACGGTCCGGCCGAGCGGATAGACGAGGAACAGGGCGAAGACCACGATGGACGGCGCCAGGAACCCCCAGGCCAGCACGGTCTCCCTGCTCCTGCGGCTGCGTCTGAGCGGTGGGGTCTCGGGGGATGCGGTGGCCGTCGGGGTGGTGGTCACGCCCCCTCCCCCGCCGGTGAGGGTGGTTGGTGAGGACACGTCCCGCAGTCTTGTCCGGGCGGATGACCGGTACCCCGACGCGGGGAGAACGGTGTGCCAACGGGTGGACGCGGGGCGGTTATGTCCGACATCGATCACCACTCGTAACGTGCGGGTTCATCAGAAGTTCGCAGTATCGAGTGACCCAGGGCACAGTGGCTATAACCTTCGGGTCAGGTGTCTATTACCTGTAAGTAAGCTTCCGCCGGATTCCTCCACGTCACGGCACGGGAAGGGCCCCCCGTCCGGATTCCTCCGGCCGAGGGGCCCGATTCCGCCACCGATACCGGTGACGGTAGATGACCGTCCCGTCACACGTCCTGGTCGTGCGGGTAGCCCTGGCGCAGCAGGCCGTAGTTGAAGGCCTGCTCCAGCGCCACCCAGGAGGCGTCCACGACGTTGGGGCCCAGGCCCACCGTCGTCCACTCCCCCGCCCCGTCGCTGAACGTGATGAGCGTGCGGGTGATGGCGTTGGTGCCCGAGCTGCCCTCCAGGATGCGGACCTTGTAGTCCACCAGCTCCAGCCCGGCCAGCGCCGTGTACACGCCCTCCATGGAGGAGCGCAGCGCCCGGTCCAGCGCGTTGACCGGACCGTTGCCCTCGGCGGTGGCGATGACGCGCTCGCCCTTGACCGTCAGCTTGACGGTGGCCTCGGTCAGGCTCTCGTAGGCGCCGAACAGCGGTGCCCCGTCCCGCGGGCGGCGTTCGGTGATGACCCGCCACGACTCCGTCTCGAAGTAGCGGACCGGCTCGCCCATCTCCTCGCGCATCAGCAGCTCCAGGGAGGCGTCGGCCGCCTCGAAGCTGTACCCCGACAGCTCCAGGCCCTTGACCCGCTCCACGACCCGGCCCGACAGGGACCGGTCCCCGGCCAGGTCCAGGCCCAGCTCCTGGGCCTTGAGCTCGATGGACGCCCGCCCGGCCATGTCGGAGACGAGCATGCGCATGGTGTTGCCGACCAGCGCCGGGTCGGTGTGCTGGTACAGGTCGGGGTCGACCTTGATGGCGGAGGCGTGCAGCCCGGCCTTGTGCGCGAACGCCGACACCCCCACGTAGGGGCGGTGCGTGTCCGGGGCCAGGTTGACGATCTCGGCGACGGCGTGCGAGACCCGGGTCATCTCCTCCAGGCAGCCCCGGGGCAGCACGTCCATGCCGCGTTTGAGGGTGAGCGCGCCCACCACGGCGAACAGGTCGGCGTTGCCCACCCGCTCCCCGTAGCCGTTGGAGGTGCACTGCACGTGGGTGGCGCCGGCGTCCACGGCGGCCAGGGTGTTGGCCACGGCGCAGCCGGTGTCGTCCTGGGCGTGCATGCCCAATCGGGCGCCGGTGGCCTCGCGCACCTCGGTGACGGTGCGGAAGACGTCGTCGGGGAGCATGCCCCCGTTGGTGTCGCACAGGACCACGACGTCGGCGCCGGCCGCGGCGGCGGTCCGCACGACGTCGAGGGCGTAGGACGGGTCGTGGCGGTACCCGTCGAAGAAGTGTTCACAGTCCACGAACACACGTTGGCCGTGTTCGCGCAGGTGGGACACCGTGTCGGCGATCATGGCGAGGTTCTCGTCGAGGGTCGTGCGCAGTGCGCGCTCGACGTGCCGGTCGTCACTCTTGGCGACAAGGGTGACGACCGGCGCGCCGCTGTCGCGCAGCGCGGCCACCATGGGGTCGTCGGCGGCCCGCACACCGGCCCGGCGGGTCGCGCCGAACGCGGTGAGTTGCGCGTGCTTCAGCGAGAGCTCTTGTGAAGCCCGCTGAAAGAACTCGGTGTCCTTGGGGTTCGCCCCCGGCCACCCTCCCTCGATGAACCCCACCCCGAAGTCGTCCAGCAGCGCCGCGATGGCCAGCTTGTCGGAGACCCGAAGGTTGATCCCCTCGCGCTGGGCACCGTCGCGCAGCGTGGTGTCGAAGACGTGGAAAGCGTCGTTCCTCATGGGTGGAACTCCCGAAGGTGGATGCTGTGGAGGACCGACCCGGACCCGGCCAACAAAAAAGACCCCCCATGGACATGAGAGGTCTGCGCGCCGGCAAGGTCCGTTGTCAGCCGGCGCGCCTCACGATAATGATCACCTGAGACGGCATGCGGCCAGTGTGCCACAGGACGGCGGCCGTGACGCTGTTCCCGGACGGATTGTCTCGGTATGTGGGACAGTGATTTCTCCCACTGGACATATCAGACACGGGCACGAACCGCCCGGAACCCAGCGGAAAGGGCCGCCGGGAAACCCCGACGGCCCTCGTCCCACGGTGCGTGGCGCTCCTAGAAGCGGGTCACCCAGCCGTGCCCATCCGGGCGCTGACCGGTCTGGATGCCCACCAGTTCCTCGCGCAGGCGCATGGTGACCGGGCCGGGGGTGCCGTCACCGACGGTGAACTCGCCCTCCTCGCTCTTGACGAACCCGACCGGGGTGATGACCGCGGCCGTGCCGCAGGCGAAGACCTCGGTCAGCTCGCCCGACTCGGCGGCCTTGCGCCACTCCTCGGTGGAGATCGGCTTCTCCTCCGCCGGGATGCCCAGGTCCGGGGCCAGGGTCAGCAGGGACTCGCGGGTGATGCCGGGCAGCAGCGTGCCGGTGAGCGGGGGCGTGCGCAGGCGCGCGTTCTCACCCGAGCCGAACACGAACCACAGGTTCATGCCGCCCATCTCCTCGACCCAGCGGTGCTCGCGGGCGTCGAGCCAGACCACCTGGTCGCAGCCCTTCTCCACGGCCTGGGCCTGGGCCAGGAAGCTGGCCGCGTAGTTGCCCGCGAACTTGGCCGCGCCGGTACCGCCGGGGGCCGCGCGCGTGTAGTCCGTGGACAGCCAGACGGTGACCGGCTTGATGCCGCCCGAGAAGTAGGAGCCGACCGGCGAGGCGATGAGCAGGTAGACGTAGGAGCGGGAGGGGTGGTTGACCCCCAGGCCGACGTCCGTCGAGATCATGAACGGACGCAGGTAGAGGCTGAAGTCGGGCTTGGTGGGGACCCACTCCCCGTCGTGCTCCAGCAGCAGTTCGATGGACTTGAGGAAGAGGTCCTCGGGGAGCTCCGGCATGGCCATGCGTGCGGCGCTCCGGTTGAATCGGGCCGCGTTGGCCTCGGGCCGGAAGGAGGCCAGGGAGCCGTCGGGGTGGCGGTAGGCCTTGAGCCCTTCGAAGATCTCCTGGGCGTAGTGGAGTGCGGAGGTGGCCGGGTCCAGGCTCAGCGGACCGTAGGGCTCCAGCTTCGCGTCGTGCCAGCCCTTGCCCTCGGTGTAGCGGATGCTCACCATGTGGTCGGTGAACACCTGGCCGAACCCGGGACTCTCCAGCAGCGCCTCTCGCTCCTGCGGGGTCTTCCGCCGGTCGGAGAGCTGGATGTCGAACGCCAACCCGCTCGTGGTGGTGTTGTCGTTGGTCATGTCTCGTCGGTCCTCTCGGGTGCATCAGGTCGGCAGCGCCGCCGACCTGGGATCTAGTCTGTCGGAAGAGCGCACCCTGTGCCAGAGCGGGGGCAACAGGCCCGTAACACGGCGAAGGGCGCGCCCGGGGATGTCCGGGCGCGCCCTTATGGCTGTTCACGGTGACTGTGTGCCGGTCGGCCGCGCCCTGGTCATCGACGGGGCAGGGCCGACGGGGGTGTCAGCCCTGCTCGGCTACTCGCGCGGCGAGGTCGTCGCCGATGCGGGAGGTGGAGCGGGCCTCGCCGGGGGCACGGGTCTTGAGGTCGGCGGCGACGGCGGCCTCGATGCGGCGGGCCGCCTCGGGGACGCCGAGGTGGTCCAGCAGCGTGGCGGCCGACAGCACGGTGGCGGTCGGGTCGGCCTTGCCCTGCCCGGCGATGTCGGGGGCCGAGCCGTGGACCGGCTCGAACATGCTCGGGTAGGTGCCGTCCGGGTTGATGTTGCCGCTGGCGGCCAGCCCGATGCCGCCGGTGATGGCGGCGCCGATGTCGGTGATGATGTCGCCGAACAGGTTGTCGGTGACGACCACGTCGAACCGGGCGGGCTGGTTGACGAAGAACATGGCGGCGGCGTCGACGTGGCAGTAGTCGACGGAGACCTGCGGGTACTCCTCGCCGACCTCGCGCACGGTGCGCTGCCACAGCTCGCCCGCGAAGGTCAGCACGTTGTCCTTGTGGACCAGCGTGAGCTTCCTGCGCGGGCGCGCGGCGGCCTGGGCGAACGCGAAGCGGACGACGCGCTCCACGCCGAAGCGGGTGTTGACGCTGTCCTGGGTGGCGATCTCGTGCGGGGTGCCCTTGCGCAGGACGCCCCCGGCCCCGGCGTAGGGGCCCTCGGTGCCCTCGCGGACGACGAGCATGTCGATGTCCTCGGGGGTCACACCGGCCAGCGGGCTCTCCACGCCGGGGTACAGGCGCACGGGGCGCAGGTTGACGTAGTGGTCGAAGTCGAAGCGCAGGCGCAGCAGCAGGCCGCGTTCCAGGACGCCGCTGGGGACCGTGGGGTCCCCGACCGCGCCCAGGTAGATGGCCTCGTGCCGCGCCAGCTCCGCGGCGACGGAGTCGGGCAGGGTCTCGCCGGTGCGGTGCCAGAGCCGGGCGCCGAGCTCGTACTCGGTGGCCTCGACGGCGAGGTCGTGCCGGGCGGCGGCGACCTCCAGCACCTTGAGGCCCTCGGCGACGACCTCGGGTCCGATCCCGTCGCCGGGGATGACGGCCAGTTTCACCGTGCGCGCTGCCATGCGGCCTGCCTCTGCTCCGATCGCGATCCCACCGGCTACTTCTCACATGATGAGATCAGAATGAACACTGAATGAGACAACCCTACCGGCCCGCGGGACCGGCGGCGTCCCCCTCCCCGACCTTTCAGTCGCGGCGGTTCAGCGCGTCCTGGAGTGCGCGGTGGATCTCTTCGTCGGCGTCGGCGGTGGACGGGAACTCGACCATGTCGTACATCATGTGGAACTCCGATTGCGGTGCGTGACCGGCATCGCCTGCGATCGGGCCGGATGGGCGCGCGCCGGGCGGATGCCGCGGTCCACGGTGACCGCGAGAGATGAGAAGAGGCAGGAGCGGTGGTTCCCGGCGGGGTCGCCGGGGCCGCCTCCGCGGGCCCGGGTCGAGGCGGGCGGAAGTGGCGGGCGGCGGCGTCGACCGGTGGAGTCGGACACCGCGGGCTCCTAGGACGACAGAATATCGGAGGTCCAACTATGTGGCCAGAAATTCTCACGATGTGAGACGAATTCGTGTCGCCGCAGGTCACCGAACCGCACATTTCGCCATTGAAAACACAAAAGGGGCCGCACCTCACGGTGCGGCCCCTG
>NZ_JBJJBV010000278.1:0-8559 GCF_045446735.1 Nocardiopsis protaetiae | reverse complement strand
AGTCCCGGGCGGGGCGGGGTGCGCAGGGACCGGGACGTGTCCCCGAACGGGACCGCGCCCCGGCGGCGGGTGCCGCCGGGGCGCGGTGCGGGGCCGGTCAGGGCCGATCGGGTCCGGTCAGGGGCGGCCCGGCGGGGTGGAGCGGCGGGTGTCCAGCCACAGCACCTGCGGGTCGTGGTCGCTGACCTGGTCGTGGAACTCGGAGTTGATCCGCACGACCGCGTAGTCCACGCGCCCGGCGATCGCCCGGTTGACGAGGATGTGGTCCAGGGCCTGGGAGTTGCCGTCGAACACGTAGTTGTGGCGCTCCCCGGCGGGCAGGTCCGTCATCGGGTTGTACAGCGGCCCGTCCCCGGTGAGGATGTCCAGGGTCCGCGAGAACTGGAAGTCGTTGAGGTCGCCCATGACCACCAGGTTGGCGTCGGGGTCCACGGCCAGCAGTTCGTCGGCGAAGTCGGCCACCAGCTCCGCCTGGGCGTTGCGCTGCGTCTCGCTGGTGCGGTTCGGCGGCTGCACGACCCCGTGCAGCGACTGGTCGCCGCCCTTGGAGTTGAAGTGGTTGGTCACCACGTAGATGTCCCGGTTGAGGGCGCGGAAGTGGCCGACCAGCGGCTTGCGGCTGGACGCCCAGGCCGGGTCCTTGGGCTCGATACGGCCCGGGGAGACCGACAGCTCGGCGCCGCGGGAGCCCTGCACGACCTCGACGGCGGTGGTGGCGTCGCCGCCGGGGCGGTCCACGAACTGCACGCGGGCGGGGTCGAAGAGGAAGGCGTTGCGGATGTTGCCGCCGGGGGCGCCGCCGTCCTGCTTGTCCTCGGGGCTGATCTGGCGCCACTGGTAGGCGGGCCCGCCCTGGGCCCTGATGGCGGCGGTGAGCCGGTCCAGGGTGACCCCGGCGTCGACGGTGCCGTCGTCGGTCTGGCCGTTGTCGTCCTGGATCTCCTCCAGGCCGATGATGTCGGGCGAGCGGAGGTGGTCGACGATCCCGGTGGCCAGCGCGTCGTACTTGGCCTGGTCGTCCTGGCCGCCGAGGTTCTCCACGTTGTAGGTGGCGATGGAGACCTCGTGCCGGGCGGTGTCCCGGACGGGGGTGCGCTCCAGATCGCCGGCGACGTGCTCGCCCAGGGTGGTGGCGCGCACGAGGTAGCCGCCGAACTGGCTGTAGTACACCGGGCCCTCGGTCACCCCGGCGAGGGTGTCGCCCACGTTGACCTCGGGGAACGGGTGCACGTTGCGGTCCAGCAGGGACTCGACCTTGACCCGGCCCGCGTTGGGGTCCTCGTAGGAGCCGTAGGCCACGCCGCCGTTGGCGGTGCGGTTGTGGTCGGGCTCCACGGTGACCCAGAACGCGAAGTAGGGGTCGGTGGGCGCGATGACGGGGGCGTCCTCGAACCGCACCATCATGTGCTCGTGGGCGGCCCAGAAGTCCAGGGCGTAGGTGTCGGGGGCCAGCTCCCGACCGGAGATGTCGCCGCCGTGCTCGGGCGCGTACGAGGCAGGGATGACCCCGGCCTCCAGCACCACCGATTCCGGAACGCCGTTGCCGGTGGACAGGACGGTCCAGGCGGCCTGGTCGATCTGGGTGATGGTCTGCGCGCCGGAGGCGGGCCGGTACTCGTTGACCCGGCCGGTCACCAGGACCTCGTCGCCGGGGGCGACGCCGGGCGTGGTGGAGCCGGTGAACACGAACAGGCCCTCGCTGGTGCGCGGGTCGCCGTCGCCCTCGGCGTCCTGGAACCAGAAGCCGCGGGCACTGCCGAAGGGGTTGACCGCGGTGACCACCCCGGGCACCCCGGTCGCGGTGCTCCCGGCGTGCGGGGAGGTGCGGGTGACGCCCTGGATGTCGTGGATGCGCAGGTCACCGGGCTCTTCGGGGCCGGGCTCCTCCGGCTCCTCGCCCACGCCCTCACCCGCGGAGTTGACCGGGGTGGGTGCGCCGGCGGTGAAGTCGGCGGCGTTGTCGTCGGTGTCGGTGAGGGCGGCGTCGCGGGCGGCCGCGGTGGTGTTGGTGAGCGTCGGGGCGCCCGAACCCTCGCGGATGACGGCGTTGCCGTAGCCGACGATGTCGACGACGGCCTCGTCGGCGGCGCAGTCGGCGGCGGTGCGGCACGTGACGGGGGCGGTGCCCGCGACCAGCAGGACGGTGCCCGCGCCCGCGGCCATATTGGCCGACCCGGCGGCGTCGGGTGCGGGCAGGTCGGCCGTGCCCCCGGCGCCGGCGGCCTGGCGGACCAGGTAGCGCCCCTGGGCGGGGATCTCGCCGTTGAGCGGGGTGACCTGGGCGTTCGTGTTGGGGCCCGGGGAGGCGGGGAGGTACTGCACGCTCCAGCCGTCGACGGAGACCGGGGCGCCGGTGGCGTTGCCCAGCTCGACGAAGTCGTGGCGCAGGGTCGCTCCGCTGTTGCCGCCGCCTCCGTAGACCTCGGCGATCACCGGGCCGTCGGCGTCGGCGAGGGCGGCCGGGGCCGATCCCAGGGCGGCGGCGAGGATCACCGCGGCCGCGGCGGACGTCGGCGCGATCAGGCGCCGTGGTCGGGTGGGGGACACGTTCTCTCCGGGGGTACTGGGGAGTAAGGGCGGGGACATCATGTCCCTTTCGCGTGTCCGTTGGTAGGAGGCGACATGAAAAGAAGGCGAAGCGGCCCCGGGTTGGTGTGATCCGCCCAGGGCCGCCCCGCCCTCCGTTCGTACGATCCGACGAACGGTCGGGCCGAAGCGGAGCGGAGGCCCGAAAAGGCACAGCCCCTACTCAGAGGCGCGGGTCGACCGGTTCGGTCTCCAGGGCCAGGGCCGCGAACACCGGCTCGTGGACCCGCCACAGCGGCTCGTTGCGGGCGTGCCGGGCCAGGGCCTCCAGCCCCAGCTTGTGCTCGCGCATGGCGAGCCCGAGCTTGCCGCCGAGCCTGCGGTCCCTGAGGACCTCCAGGCGGTCCGGGTCGGTGTAGTCGTGGCCGTAGATGATCCGCAGGTACTCGGGGCCGCGCACCTTCAGGCCGGGCTGGGTCAGCCCCTTGGCGCCCGTGGCGCGGGCGCCCTGGAGCGGTTTGACGACCATGCCCTCGCCCCCGGCGTCCACCATGTCCTGCCACCAGGCGGCGGCGGAGGCGCAGGCGGCCGGGTCGGTGGTGTCCACCACCCGGTAGCGGGTGGAGCGCACCAGCGGGTCGGCCTCGGCCAGCCGCTCCGCCGTGGCCATGTGCCACAGGTGGTCGGCGTCGGAGTACTCCCGGCCCTCGGAGGCCAGCACCGTGAAGGGCGCGAACTGGAGCCCGGCCACCCCGTCGGTGTCCCAGGAGTAGCGCCGGTACACCCGGCTGAACCCCTCCATCTGCTCCGTGCCCCGCGCGACCTTGTCCATCAGGCGGCCCACGTCCAGGCCGCGTTCGGCGGCCGCGGCCAGGGCCGCCCCCGCGGCGGGCAGGGCGGCGCGGGCCGCGGCGCCCACCGAGGCGTACTGGTCGCGGATGAGCGTGCGGGCCTTGGCCGACCAGGGCAGCAGCTCCCCGTCCAGGGCGATCCAGTCGGTGCCCAGCCGGTCCCACAGCCCGGCCCCGGTGACGGCGGCGCGCAGCCGGTCCACCACCTCGGCCCGCAGGACGGGGTCGGCGAAGAACGGCCGCCCGGTGCGGGTGTACACGGTGCCCAGGGAGCCGGGGGCGAACCGCCGGGCGGCGGCCTCCTCGTCGCGGCACAGCACGGCGACGGCGCGCGAGCCCATGTGCTTCTCCTCGCACACGACCTGCCCGATCCCGCCGGCGCGGTACCAGGCGAACGCCTCGTCGGGGTGCTCCAGGTACCCGGCCTCGGAGCTGCTGGGCGCCGGGGCCATGGTCGGCGGCAGGTACAGCAGCCACCGCGGGTCGACGGAGAACCGGCTCATCACCTCCAGGGCGCCCAGGGTGGACGCGCCGTCGACGCGGATGCCGCCGAACTCGGTCTCCACGAACCTGCCGGGGTGGTGGTCGCCCACGCCCACGTCGGTGATGTCCACGAGCGTGGCGGAGCGGTCGCCGCCGTCCACCCGCGCGGGGGTCTCGCCGCCCAGCGGGCGGACCGGCTCGTACCAGGTCTCGCGCGCGGGGACGTCGACGATCTCGCGTTCGGGGTAGCGCAGCGCGGTGAGCCTGCCGCCGAACACGCAGCCGGTGTCCAGGCACAGGGTGTTGTTGACCCACTCGGCCTTGAGCACGGGGGTGTGCCCGTAGACGACCGCCGCCTTGCCCCGGTAGTCGCGGGCCCAGGGCAGCCGCACCGGCAGCCCGTACTCGTCGGTCTCGCCGTTGGTGTCGCCGTACAGGGCGAAGGAGCGCACCCGGCCCGAGGCGCGGCCGTGGTAGGCCTCCTTGAGCCCGGCGTGGGCGACCACCAGCCTCCCCTCGTCGAGGATGAGGTGGCTGACCAGGCCGTCGCAGAAGTCGAGGACCTCCTTGCGGAACTCCTCGCTCTCCCGGCCCAGCTGCTCCAGGGACTCGGCGAGCCCGTGGGTGGGTGTGACCTTGGCGCCCTTGAGCGCCCGGATCAGCTTGTTCTCGTGGTTGCCGGGCACGCACAGGGCGTCGCCGTCGCGGACCATGCCCATGGCCAGCCGCAGCACGCCGGGGGTGTCGGGTCCGCGGTCCACGAGGTCGCCGACGAAGACGGCGGTGCGGCCCTGCGGGTGGCGGGCGCCGACGGCCCTGCCCTGGTCGTCGCGGGTGGGCTCGTAGCCTAGGGCGGCGAGCAGCTCCTCCAGTTCCTCCCGGCAGCCGTGGACGTCGCCGATGATGTCGAAGGGGCCGGTGAGCTCGCGCTTGTCCGGCCAGGCGCGTTCGCGTTCGATGACGGCGGCGTCGACCTCCTCCACTCCCTTGAGGACGTGGACCTTGCGGAACCCCTCCTTGCGCAGGTACTTGACGCTCTGGCGCAGGTCGCGGCGCTGGCGGGAGATCACGTGGTCTCCGAAGTCGCGGTCGGGGCGGGTCCGGTTGCGCTGGCGGGCCACGGACTCGGGCACGTCCAGGACGATGGCGGTGGCCAGCACGTCGTTGGCCTTGGCCACGGCCAGGATTTCGGAGCGGGCCTTGCGCTGCACGTTGGTGGCGTCCACCACGGCCAGCAGGCCGCGGCGCAGCCGGATGTCCACGATGGTGTGCAGCAGGGCGAAGGCGTCCGCGCTGGCGGACTGGTCGTTCTCGTCGTCGCTGACCAGGCCCCGGCAGTAGTCGGAGGAGATGACCTCGGTGGGCTCGAAGTGCCGGGCGGCGAAGGTGGACTTGCCCGATCCCGATACGCCGACCAGCACGACGAGGCCCATGGCGGGCACGCCGAGGACCCGCGGGGCGGTGTCCGGAGCGGTCTCATCGGTGCTCATCGTGTGAACACTCCCATCTGGGTCGGGGAGCCGGCGGCCGGGTCCTGGGGACCCACCGGCAGGTAGCGGACGGTGTAGCCGTTGCGTTCGGCGACGGCGTCCGCCCACAGGGTGAATTCGGCGCGGGTCCACTCGAAGCGGTGGTCGGGGTGGCGGAGCCTGCCCGGCTCCAGGCCCTCGTAGTGGACGTTGTACTCGGCGTTGGGGGTGGTGACGACCACGATCCGGGGCCGGGCGGAGGCGAACACGCTCTCCTCCAGGGCGGGCAGCCGCTCCGGGTCGATGTGTTCGACGACCTCCATGAGCACGACGGCGTCGTGGCCGGCGAACCGGGCGTCGCGGTAGACGGCCGAGCCGACGAGCAGCTCGGGCCGGGGCGGGCGGCCGCCGTGCTCCCGGACGCCGTCGGCGTCAGCGAACAGGTTCCGGTGGCGTCCGCGGCCGTCGGGAGCGCAGCCCCGGCAGGTCTTGCGGTGCGCCATCTGGAGGGAGACGGTGTCGACGTCGACGCCGGTGATCCGCTCCAGGGCGGGTTCGGCGACCAGCTCGGTGAGCAGGGCGCCGGAGCCGCAGCCCAGGTCCAGGACGCTGGAGGCGTTCTCGGTGCGCAGCACGGCCAGGACGGCCCCGGCCCGCTGCTGTGCCAGCGAGGGCGCACGTACCTCCCCTTCCGGGGCGGGCGCGGTCGGTGCGGGCACCTCCTCCAGAGCCGGGTCGGCCTCCTCCTGCGGCAGCTCGTCGGCCTCGGCCAGCCGGGCCAGGGCGGTGCGCACGTAGGAGTTGCGCCGGTTGAGGTAGCGGCGGGTGATCCAGGCGCGCTCGGGGTGGCGTGCCAGCCACGGGGAACGGGCCTCGGGGTCCTCCTCGGCGGTCCTCTCCTCGGTGGTCCGGTCCTCGGTGACGCGCAGCCCCCCGGCGCGCAGCAGCTTGTCGATCTCGCCGCGGTCCACCCAGTAGTGCTTGCCGCCGTCCATGGCGGGCAGCAGGACGTACAGGTGGCTCAGCGCGTCCGACAGCACCTGCTCGCCGGACAGGGTCAGCGACAGGTAGTGGGAGTCGCCCCAGCCGGGCAGGCCGGGGTCGAGCGGCACGGGTTCGGCGGTGACCCGCCAGCCCAGCGGCTCGAACAGGGCGCGCGCCTTGTCGGCGCCGGCCCGGCAGGGCACCGCGGGCAGGTGGAGTTCGAGGGGCAGCGGGGTGGCCGCCAGCTCCGGCCGCGCCTCGCTGGTGCCCTTGAGCGCGGAGCGGAACACCCGGCCCAGCGCCACCGTGAACAGCGAGGAGGTGGCGAAGGGTCGGTCGTTCACGTACTGGGCCAGGGCGAAGTCGGGTGTGCTGACGGAGGTGCGCGCCCGCAGCAGCGCCTGGGGGTCGACCTCCAGGAGCAGGGCCGCCGTGCAGCGCTCCGCCGTGGCCTCGGGGTAGAAGACGTGGGCGGTCCCGAAGGACTGCTCGAAGCTCTGCGCCCGCTCCGGGTTCTTGTGGAGCAGGTATCCGAGGTCCGTGGCCGGGGCCGCCGGGGTCGCTGTGGTGGTGATCGTCAGTAGCACTTGTGCATTGTGACCCCTGTGTCAACCCCTTGGCGAGGACTTTTCCCGGGTGCGGTGAGAGTCGAAGCGGGCCATGAGGTGGGCGCCCAGGGCCGTGAACACGGTGAAGCCCGCGATGCCGAGGCCGGTGATGGCGGGGATGTAGGCGTCGCCCGGGTCGACGAGGTCGCCCCAGGTCGCGATGGCGAGCGACCACGCCAGGTGGAGCGGCAGCGCGATGGCGCCAGCCGCGACCGGGAGGGGCACCCGGGCGATCCACAGTGTGATCAGCGACAGGAGGGGCGCCAGCAACGGGGGCAGCAGGACGGCCGGTTTCCCCGTGGCCGAGGGTTCGGACAGGAGAACGTCCACCGCCCACCCGGTGAGGAGGGCGAGCGCGGCCGCCGCCAGGGCGGCCAGGGCGCCGCGCAGCGCGTGGGACCGGGGGGACGGAGTCGAGGTCATGCCGCCATGGTCGCGCACCGGCGCGGCCCGCGCCTGAGTACCCGTCCCCACACGCTCGCGGCCCGCACGCCTTCGGCCCACACGCTCGCGGCCTACACGCTTCCGGGGTCGGCCTGGGCCTGCGGGCCGCCGGGGCGGACGCCCAGCTCCCGCATGGCGCGGGCGACCTGGGAGCGGGCGCCGCCGAAGAAGCCCCAGGGGATCTCGCAGTACAGGTTGCCGACGGCGGTCAGGTGCCAGCGGGCGGCCTCGGTCATCCCGGACCGGTGGAACGCCCACCCGAACAGGTGGTGGGCCTGCACGTCGCGCGGGTGCGGGGCGGCGTGCCGCGCCCAGGCGCGGGCCAGCTCGAACAGCTCGCCCACCGCCTCCCCGTACAGCCGCCCCATCGCCTGGTCCACCACGAAGCCGAACATCCCCTCGGCGTCGAGCCGCTTGTGCTCGGCGCGCAGGAACTCGGCGTGGGCCAGGGCCAGGACGGCGGGCAGCGGGTCGCCCTCGGGCGCGGTGTCGGCGGCGGCCCCGGCGAACGCGAACATCTCCTCGGCCGCGCCGCCGCGCGCCGGGGACAGCACGCGCACCCGGCCCATGTGGGCGGCGAACAGGTGCGGGGACCGTGCCCGCGCCTCGTCCCACAGCCGGTCCTTCTCCTGGCGGTCGGCGCCCGCGCCCATCGCGACGGTCTGGAGCGCGGCCCAGGGGGCGGCGTCGCCGGGGCGCAGGTCGGCGGCGGCCTCCAGCGCCCGACGGGCGTCGTCCAGGGCGGCCTCGGCGGCCTTGCGCTCGGCGGCCCCGCCGGTGGCGCGCAGGGCGTGGGCCAGCAGGGCGTGGCCCAGCCACAGCATCAGGTCGGCCTGGTCGGCGGTGCCCATGAGGTCGCCCAGGTCGTCGATCCGGTCGGCGGCGGCCCGGCCCAGCACCTCGGCGGTGACCGCGCGGGTCTCGGGGTCGTCGCGGCTCTCGGCGAGCAGCGGCAGGGCGGCGGCCAGGTCCCCCTCGGCCACCTCCTCGGCCGCGGCCCGGAGCATGGGGTCGGTGCCCAGGGACGCCGAGGTCAGCAGGTGCTCGACCGGGGCGCCGCGGGCGGGCTCGGGGTCGCGGGGGTTCCATGGCCACATGCCGCCGAGCGTAGCGGGCCCGCCGCACCCGGGAGGACGCGGCGCGGGTGCGGCGGGCTCGGAGGGCGCGGCCGGCGGACACGACAATGATCCGCCG
>NZ_JBJJBV010000277.1:0-8874 GCF_045446735.1 Nocardiopsis protaetiae | reverse complement strand
CGCCACACCGGTCAGCTCCGGGGGGCGGGCCGCTCCTGGACGAGCCGCATCGACACGTACTCGTCGATCCCGCTGAACCTGGAGTAGGGGGCCTTGCGCCGCCGGTGCTCCCGGAAGCCGAGCCGCCGGTAGAGCCCCAGCGCCGCCTCGTTGTTCGCGGCGATGTCCTCCAGCACGTACTCGTCGTATCCGGGCAGGTCGAGCATATGGAGCAGGACGGCCTTGGCCGCCCCCCTGCCCCGGTGCCTCAGGGAGGAGGCCACGAACCCGATCTCGGCCTTGCCCTCCCGCGGTTCCCGCACGGCCCCCTGGAACTGGCTGCGGAACACCCGGTCGGCGATGGTCCCCCTGATCGCGCCGAGGTGCCGCCGCAGGGTCTTCGCGTCGGGTTCGACGCACTCCTCGTCGCCGACGGTGAGCGAGGCCAGCCCCGCCGGTTCGCCGTCGACCAGCGCCACGTGGAAACGTTCCAGCACCAGCATGTGCGCGATGGCGTCGGCCAGGACCTCCGGGTCCTTGGAGAAGGCGGCCAGGTCCGGCCCGAACCCGTCCACGAACACCCGCGCGACCTCCCGCCGGCGCGCCTCGCCCAGTACGGCGCCGCGTACGACCTCGATCATCCCGGCCCTCTCCGTCTCACCCGTCATCGGTGTCCTCCTCTATCAGCGGGGCCAGGAGCACGGCGGCGCTCGGCACGGCGAACCCCTCGCCCAGGACGGAGCGCATCGTCACCAGCCCGCCGAGGGCGGAGAAGAGGCAGGTCGCCAGCTCGTCCGCCGGACCGCGACGGAACCCGCCCAGCGCCTGGCCGCGCTCGATCAGCTCCACCGTCGCGCGGATGAGCGCCCGGTGCCCGCCGATCAGGTCCCGGACCGCGGGCGGGACCTCCTCCGGCCCGTCGCCTCCGGCGACCCCGTGGGCGAACGCCTGGTTCATGAGCAGGAAGAAGTCCACGAACCCCTGATCGCCGGCCACGTCCCGCAGGAACCCCTCGCAGAAGGCGCGCAGCAGCTCCGCGGGGGAGTCGTGGGATTCGGGGGCGCGGAACCGCGCGACGGTGAGAGCCAGTCCGGCCGCCGCCTCCCCGACCAGGTCGCCGTACAGCTCCTCCTTGGTGGCGAAGTGCCGGTAGACGAGACCGGTGCTCATGCCCGCCTCGGCCGCGATCCGCCGCATGTTGACCGCCGCGTACCCCTGGTGGGCGAAAAGCCGCATCGCCGCCGCCCGGATCCGTTCCCGGGTGGCGGCCCGCATCGCCTCGTTCTGCTCCGGACTGCGCGGCACGGCCCCTCGTTCCCCCGATTTTTCAATGAACAATTGTTCATTCTATTCGGGGCGTCCGCTCGCGCAAGGGATTTCCCCTCCCTCCGACGCCGGGCGTACCCTGCGGACATGGACGCGCACGCCGACACCCTGGTCGCCAGACCGCACGTGCCGGGCGTCGTCGAGGTCTTCCACACCCACATGCTCGGGCACGTCTACCCGATGCACACCCACGACACCTGGGCGCTGCTCATCGTGGACTCCGGCCTGGTCCGCTACGACCTGGGACGGCACGAACACGGCGCCCTGGAACGCACCGTCACCCTGCTGCCCCCGCACGTGCCGCACAACGGCACCCCCACCTCGGCGCAGGGGCTGCGCAAACGCGTCGTCTATCTGGAGCCCGCGCGGATCGGCACCGACCTGGTGGGCCGCTCCGTCGACCGCCCCGCCCTGGACGACGCGGCGCTGCGGCGGCGCATCCACGCCCTGCACCGGGCCCTGCTCGAACCCGGCGGGGAACTGGAGGCCGAGAGCCGCCTGGCGTTCGTCACCGAACGCCTGCGCGGCCACCTGCTGGGCGACCCCGAACCCCCGCCGCCGCCCGGCGACCGCTCGGCGCTGGCCGGACGGCTGCGCGACCTGCTGGACGCCCGGGTGGTGGAGGGCGTCTCGCTCGACGAGGCCGCCGCCGCGCTGCACGCCCACCCCGCCCACCTGGTGCGGGCCTTCGGCCGCCGGTTCGGGCTGCCCCCACACCGCTACCTGGTGGGGCGCCGGGTGGACCTGGCCCGCCGCCTGCTCCTGGAGGGGCGCAGCCCGGCCGGGGCCGCGACCGCGGCCGGGTTCCACGACCAGGCCCACCTGACCCGGCACTTCACCCGCGTCCTGGGGCTGCCCCCGGGCCGGTTCGCGCGGGCCCTGCGCGCGGCCCCGGTCAGCGGTGCATCCGGGCGCCCTTGACGACCTTGTCCACGGCGTTCCTGGGCCCGTACACGGCGATCCCGACCAGGTCCAGCGAGTCCCGGGAGACCGCCCGCACCGCCGCCCGGTTGTCCCGGTCGTTGCCGGTGGCGAACAGGTCGGAGGTGAACACGGCGACGGCCAGGCCCCGCGACACGGCCCGCCCGTGGGCCCGGGTGAGGACCTCCTTGTCCCCCTCGAACACCAGCACCGGCTGGCGGAACATGGGGAGGTAGGCGGTGCCGTCGCCGTCCTCGTAGGGCTCGCCGACGACCTCGGGCTCGCGGGTCCCCAAGCCGCTGACCAGGAACGAGGCCACGTTCAACCGCTGCCACACGGCGAGGTCGTCGCGCAGCAGGACGGCGATCTTGGTGTCGAAGCGCACGGGCGCGCCGGCGGCCTCGGCGCCGTCCGCGGGGTGTTCCGTCACGGGGTGCTCGGTGTTCTCCATGGCCCCATGCTCGCGCCCGCCCCGCCCGCCGGTCTTGTACGTTCTTCACCCCTTCCGCGCCTCTGCCAGACTGCGGGGCAGATGAACGAGCACACGGACTGCCCCCGGTGCGGCGGCACCCCCGCCCCCGACGGGCGCTGCTGGGAGTGCGGCGCCGACCTCTCCGACCTCCTCGGACACGCCCGGGCCGATGCCGGCGGCGCGGCCGGGTACACCGAACGCGGCCCCGGCCGCCGGATCAACGCCGACGCCCTGTCCCTGCGCACGGCCGGGCGGTGGACCGTCGGCGCGGTCTGCGACGGCGTGTCCATGGCGCCCCGGGCGGAGCGGGCGGCCCGCATCGCCGCCGAGGTCACCGTCGCGGCCCTGGCCCGCGCCCTGTCGGCGGGCGCCATCCCCGAGGACGCGCTCACCGACGCCACCGCCCGGGCCGGCCGCGCCGTCGCGGCCCTGGCCGTGCCCGGCGGCCCGGACCCCCTCGACCCCGTGCCCCTGGCGCCCTCCTGCACCCAGGTCGCCTGCGTCGTCGGCGAACGCGGCCTGTGGGTGTCCTGGGTAGGCGACAGCCGCGCCTACTGGCTGCCCGACTCCGGCACCGGGATGCTCCTCACCGAGGACGACACCGGCGCGCACGACGCCCTCGTCGCCTGGCTGGGCGCGGACGCCACCGACCCCGTTCCGCGCATCCGCAGCCACCGGCCCCCGGGCCCGGGGCGGCTGCTGCTGTGCACCGACGGCCTGTGGCGCCACCTGCCCGGCCCGGGCGACCTGCGCGCGGCCGCGGGCGCCGCAGACCCCCGGGACCCCGCCGCGGCGGCGCGCACCGCCCGCGCCCTGGTCCGGCACGTCCTGGACACCGGCGGCCGCGACGACGCCACCGCCCTCCTCGTCCCCGTGCCGGGCTGACCGTCCGGGCCCGCCGGGGGTTCCGGACCGGCACCGTGCCCGGTTAAGGTGGATCCATCACATGATTTGACTAGTTCCAGAAAAGGCGGCAGACTTCGGGGCATGCCAACCCCTTCGGATTTCGAGCGCATGCTGCGCGAGTCCGGCCTGCGGGTGACGAGCCCTCGGATGGCAGTGCTGTCCGCCGTGCACGACAACCCGCACGCCGACACGGAGTCGGTCATCGACCTCGTGCGCGGGAACCTCGGCACGGTGTCCGGACAAGCCGTCTACGACGTGCTCAAGGCGTTGACCGGCGCCGGCCTGTTACGGCGCATCCAGCCACAGGGCTCCGTGGCCCGCTATGAGACACGGGTCGGGGACAACCACCACCACGTCGTATGCCGGTCCTGCGGTGCCATAGCCGACGTCGACTGCGCCGTCGGCCACGCACCCTGCCTGACCGCATCGGCCGACCACGGCTTCCAGATCGAAGAGGCCGAGGTCGTCTACTGGGGTGTCTGCTCCGACTGCTCCCGTACACGCGAGTCCTGAAACCAAGAGTTCACCTCTTCCCTGTTCCGGAAGGAAGACGATGTCCGAAAACAACGAGGTAGTCACGCCCACCGCCGAGAACGAGGCGTCCGGCGGCTGCCCCGTGGCGCACGGTCGCGCCCCGCACCCCACCCAGACCGGTGCGAACAGCGCCTGGTGGCCCAACCGGCTCAACCTCAAGATCCTGGCCAAGAACCCGGCCGTGGCGAACCCCCTCGGTGAGGGCTTCGACTACGCCGCCGCCTTCAAGGCCCTGGACCTGGACGCCGTGAAGGCGGACATCGCCGAGGTCCTCACCACGTCCCAGGACTGGTGGCCCGCCGACTTCGGCCACTACGGCCCGCTCGTCATCCGCATGTCCTGGCACAGCGCGGGCACCTACCGCCTGTTCGACGGCCGCGGCGGCGGCAGCGCCGGCCAGCAGCGTTTCGCCCCGCTCAACAGCTGGCCCGACAACGCCAACCTGGACAAGGCCCGCCGCCTGCTGTGGCCGGTCAAGAAGAAGTACGGCCAGAACATCTCCTGGGCCGACCTCCTCATCCTCGCCGGCAACGTCGCGCTGGAGTCCATGGGCTTCGAGACCTTCGGCTTCGGCGGCGGTCGCGAGGACGTGTGGGAGGCCGACGAGGACGTCTACTGGGGCCCCGAGACCACCTGGCTCGACGACAAGCGCTACAGCGGTGACCGCGAGCTGGAGAAGCCGCTGGCCGCCGTCCAGATGGGCCTCATCTACGTCAACCCCGAGGGCCCCAACGGCAACCCGGACCCGATCGCCGCGGCCCGCGACATCCGCGACACCTTCGGCCGCATGGGCATGAACGACGAGGAGACCGTCGCCCTCATCGCCGGCGGCCACACCTTCGGCAAGACCCACGGCGCGGGCCCGGCCGACAACGTCGAGGCCGACCCCGAGGCCGCCGGCCTGGAGCTGCAGGGCCTGGGCTGGAAGAACAACTACGGCACCGGCAAGGGCGGCGACACCATCACCTCGGGCCTGGAGGTCACCTGGACCACCACGCCCGCGCAGTGGAGCCACGGGTTCTTCAAGAACCTGTTCGAGTACGAGTACGAGCTCACCCAGAGCCCGGCCGGCGCCAACCAGTGGGTCGCCAAGGACGCCGAGGAGATCATCCCCGACGCCCACGACGCCACCAAGAAGCACAAGCCGACCATGCTCACCACCGATCTGTCGCTGCGCTTCGACCCGGTCTACGCGGAGATCTCCCGCCGCTTCTATGAGAAGCCCGAGGAGTTCGCCGACGCGTTCGCCCGCGCCTGGTACAAGCTGACCCACCGCGACATGGGCCCGAAGGCGCGCTACCTCGGCGCCGAGGTCCCCGAGGAGACCCTGCTCTGGCAGGACCCGCTGCCCGCGCAGGAGGGCGAGGTCATCGGCGAGGCCGAGATCGCGTCCCTCAAGGCGGCCGTCGCCGAGTCCGGCCTGACCGTGTCCCAGCTGGTCAAGACCGCCTGGGCCTCGGCGTCCACCTTCCGCGACAGCGACAAGCGCGGCGGCGCCAACGGCGCCCGCGTGCGCCTGGCCCCGCAGATCGACTGGGCGGTCAACAACCCGGCCGAGCTGCGCGAGGTGCTGAGCACCCTGGAGAGCGTCGCCGAGAAGTTCAACGCCTCCTCGGCCAAGAAGGTGTCGCTCGCCGACCTCATCGTCCTCGCCGGCGGCGTGGGCGTGGAGAAGGCGGCCCGGGCCGCCGGGCAGGACGTCGTCGTCCCGTTCACCCCGGGCCGCGTGGACGCGACCCTGGAGCAGACGGACGTCGAGTCCTTCGCCTACCTGCAGCCGGTCGCCGACGGCTTCCGCAACTACTACGGCGAGGGCAACCGCCTCCCCGCCGAGTACCTGCTGCTCGACAAGGCGAACCTGCTGGGCCTGAGCGCCCCGGAGACCACCGTCCTGGTCGGCGGCCTGCGCGTGCTGGGCGCCAACTACGACAACTCCGAGGTGGGCGTGCTCACCGACGCGCCGGGCACCCTGACGAACGACTTCTTCGTCAACCTGCTCGACCTGGGGACCACCTGGACCCCGACCGGTGAGACCTCCGAGACCTCGCAGACGTTCGTCGCCAAGGACGAGTCCGGCGCGGTCAAGTGGACCGGCAGCCGAGTCGACCTGGTGTTCGGCTCCAACTCCGAGCTGCGCGCCCTGGCGGAGGTGTACGCCTCCGACGACGCCAAGCAGAAGTTCGTCGAGGACTTCGTCGCCGCGTGGACCAAGGTGATGGAGCTGGACCGCTTCGACCTGGCCTGATCCGCCCCCGGGTCCAGCCCGGAACCGGACCCGGAGCCGGCCCGACCGCCACGGTCGGGCCGGCTTCCCCTTTTCCGGGCCGCCGGTCAGGGCCGCGGGCCGCCGGTGATCTCCTCGGCCAGGCGCTCGGCGTCGCCCTCCTCGAAGCCCCGCAGGTCGTGGACCAGGGCGATGACCTCCTCCTCCGGGATGTCCCAGGTCGAGCCGTCGTAGACGAAGAGGTCCGCGTGGACTTCGGACCCCGGCTCCGGTTCCACCGCGACGCGCACCACGTACCCGGCGAAGGACTCCTCCGGGGAGCGGAACACCACCCCGTTCACGCCGTCCGACGCGAAGTCCTCGCACTCGGTGTACTCCTCCGCGCAGCCGCTCCGCATCGGACCGGGGTAGTCCGGCTCGGACCGGTAGGGGTCCATCTCCACCGGTCCCCAGGAGTCCAGTCGGATCACGGCACCGTCATCGTCGCGCACGTAGATGATCGACGACCCCTCGGTGTTCTCGACGGTCCAGCCCGGCGACTCCAGTACCAGCAGCGGGGGCCAGTCGCCGGTGAGGTCCGCGACGACGTGGTCGAACCTCGCCCGGTGCGCGGAATCCGTCTGCTCCTGCCGCGCGTCGGCGGTGGCCTCGTCGAACCACGACCGCAGCAGGACCACCGCCACCAGGGCGACGCACGCCCACAGGATCCCCGGGAGGCTTCCCCGGGTGCGGTGCAGCACGGCCAGTACGGCGGCCCCGCCCAGGACCGTGCTCGCCCCCTGGTGCGTGAACACCAGGATGATGGATCCGAGACCGAAGTCGGCCCGCTCCATCAGCAGGACCAGCTGCACGTGGGCGGCCCCGGCCGCGGCCGCCACCAGCAGCGCGGCGGCCAGCGGGTGGTGCAGGTCGGCGGCTCGGAACATCCTGTACACGCCGTAGAAGACCCCTGTGACGATCACCATGGGGAGGACGGAGTGGCCCAGTTCGGCGGGGGACGGCCAGGACCGCCATGGGATCGAGTCCGCGAGTGCCGACAGGCGGAAGGAGAAGCCCCCGACGGCGGCCAGCAGCAGGATGCCGCCGGACCACAGCAGCGAGCCCGGATACTCGGGAACCGGGCGGTGGTCGGCGCCACCGGGGGAGCGGGGGTCCATGGGGTGCCCTTTCGTCGCGGCCCCCGCCGGCGGCACCGAGGGGTGCGCGGGGGATCGCGCGGAGGCCACCGAAGAAGACCCGCGGCACACCCGGCGGGTTGACCCCGTGTCCGCACCCGGCCGCCGGACCCGTCCCCCGCGGCCCTGCGCTGGCTTCCCCTTCTCCCGGATGTACTCAAGGCCGGGGACCACAAGTCATCCCGGCCATCCTTCCCCTCCCGCCCCGATAGCCTGCCGCGCATGCCTTCCGTACCCTCGGACCCGCCCGCCGACGCCCCCGCCCGTATCCCGGGCGGCCCGGGCTGGTCCATGGACCCGCTGTCGCTGCTGCCGGTCATCGACGACCCGGCGGAGTTCCGCCGCGCGCACGCCGCCGACCCGGCGCTGCCCCTGCTGGAGGAGCTTTGGGGCGGCCGCCCCGAGCGGGCCGAACCGCTGGCGCACGCCCTGGTCGCGGCCTCGCCCACGGCCCGCCACCGCGCCCTGCTCGCCGACGTCCACCGCGACCTCGGCCGGACCGCCCGGGCCGTCGCGGCGTACGAGGAACTCGTCGAGGAGTGCCGCGGCACCCCGCGCGAGGCCGTGATGCTCCAGCACCTGGGCAAGGCGCACTTCGCCGCCCGCGACCACGCCGCGGCCGCCCGCGCCTTCGCCGCGGCCCTGCGCCTGCGCACCGCCGCCGGAGCCGACCCGGCCCTCATCGCCTCCTCCCGCGCCGCCCTCCACCGCGCCCGCGCCCTGCTCAGCGACCCCTCGGAGTGAAGGCCTCCGAGAGCCGGGTCCGGACGCTCTCGCCCGGAGAGGCGAGGCTCGCGGGGCTGCGGGTCGAGTAGACCCCGTCGTTGACCCGGACCCCCGCCCCGGTGACCGTCCACCGCGCCGAATAGTGGCCGCCCTGCTCCAGCATCGCGGTGGCGACCGCGCGGGCCTCCCGTATCCCCATCCGCTCGTACAGGGCCCGGGCCAGGCGCGGTACGGAATCGGATGGCACCCCGTCACCGCCCCACATCGGCAGCAGCAGGAGCAGCCGGGTGTGCGGGTCGAGCGGGTCGGGTCCGGCCGGGGCCCCGTCCGCGGCGGCCAGTTCCTCCCAGCACAGCCCCGACCCCGACCCGTACCCGGCGGAGTAGCCGAGGAACGCGGTCTCCTCTCACCGGTCGTGATCCACCTCGTAGACGACGCCGTACTCTCCGGCCTCTTCGTTGATGTAGGAGACGCGGACACGGTGGCCGCCGAGGAAGGGCACGGTGAAGGACGGCCCCCGCGCCCACGGATGGCGGGCGAAGCCCCGGTAGTCGCCGCGGGTGAGCCCGGGGCCGTAGAACTCCCCCCGGGCCTCGCGCGGAACGCCGAGT